>DATNPE010000673.1:0-5080 GCA_036703355.1 Allocoleopsis sp.
CACAGATCGCTGATTTGTCAGAGAATCCTGACATTATCGGTTTTACATAACGATGTATTCAGTCATATTTTTTATCTTGGGAAAATCCAAACTTAAAGACTGAATCAACTCAGACTCATGACCAGTTCTGCGGTTCAGAGGTTTCATGAGTCATTCTTCATGAAGTTTTTGCTCGACACAAGATCTTACTTTTCTTTAGACTTCTCAAAGAGGGTTAAGGCTAGTTTGGTCCTGGACTCCGATAGCGGCTGATCAGGCATAGAATCTTCACTTTTTCTTGGGACTTTGAAGTGTCTATTTGCCAAGCAATTACAGGAATTTCTATTGTCATCCAGCCACAATCCCACCTAACTCTCCGGTCAATCCTCGACCTGAAATCGTCAATTCCCGGTAAATGGAGCGGCATACTAGGCTTCCAGATAGAGGGTTTGGTAAGTCCGTTGACTACACTAAGAAAACAGGATTACGCTGCTGATATAAGTTTCCGAAGCACTGAATTTGTATCCAGAAACATTCAGAAACATATAAAGGAAAAGCCCAATGATGACTGACGTAATGAACCCCGAAATGACCGAATTGAAAACTTGTATCGAGGCTTGCACGGCGTGCCACAACATGTGCTTGGAAGCAATGACCTACTGCACTGATAGAAGCTGCAAATATCTCGATGCTTCAATGATGTCGATGTTGCGCGACTGTGCCGAGATGACGATGATGTGCATCAACTTAATCAGCGATGGCTCAGAATTTGCGGGTAGAACTTGCCAGCTCTGCGCTGAGATGTGCTTCAAGTGCGCGATCGCCTGTGATGAAATGCAAGATGCCAAGATGACAGAATATGCTGCCATCTTTCGCCACTGTGCCGAGCAGTGCAAGGCGATCGGTCTCATGTCGTCTGCTTACTTCCGCAGAGCCAATCTTGAAGTTGGACAGATGTCCTAATTCATCGAGTGTCGTTATTAATGGGGTGTCGTTTAGCAGCGAGGCGCGATCGCTGCTACAAAACTAGACCTGGAACCAACGCCCAACACACGATAGCCAGCAATCATCGTTGCTCACCTTTCCAGGTCTTAATGCACTTCACTGGTCGCAGCGAGAGACTGGTCGCAGCTAGAAATAGACAGAATCGCTACAAACTAGCGGCTAGACTCAGCAGCAGCTTTGGATAAACTATATTGCCCCTTCTTCCCCCGATACCACTGGCCATCCTTAGCGCCAGTCGAGAGAATATTGAGCATACGATCGCGAGCTTTATTGCGGACATCTTGAGGAATCTCAGCCACAAAGATCGTGCTGATGAGATCTGGCACACTCAAAAGCTGTTTCGGTTGCTGTTGAAAAACAGCGGTAATTGCTGCGGGTAAAGAAGTTTGACGAAATGGATCTTGGAGATAGTCTTGCCAGTTTTTTGACTGTCGAGTTTGCTTCGGTGCCTTTGCAGCTTTGGTGGGTTTTCTGCCTCTTCTAGGCGTGGGTTCTGTAGGAGTCGCCGCAGCGGTCACCGCCGCAGGTTCAGCATAATTAGTTGTGGGGGCTGGTGCAGGAGCAGAACTTGCAGTAGCGCCAGATGCAGCAGCAGTTGACGTGGCCGAAAATAGATCAATCACTGTTTTGAGGCTTTGACGCTTCTCTCGCAGGGCTTCCAATTGCGAGGTAATTTCTGCTTCTTGGGTTGCAAGGGTAGCATCTGCATCCAATAAATTAGAGAGGATGGCACCAGAATTAGCGTGAGAATTTTGAAGATTAGCCATAAGAAATGCTGTGTCAGCAATTTGATGTTAGAAGCATCATACAAAGCTCTGATATTTTCAGGAAGCCTTAGAGGTGATATCTAGATATTTCACCATGATGATTACCAATACTTTATCTTGTTGGCACCCGAAATTTTTAATTAACTTCATCTAGGGCAAACTCATGGCTCAATATATCTTGGCCTTCGATCAAGGCACCACTAGCTCTCGCGCCATTATTTTCGATCGCGGTGGTAACATCCTCTCTTTAGCCCAGAAGGAATTTCAGCAAATTTTCCCCCAGTCGGGCTGGGTAGAACATGATGCCGATGAGATTTGGTCTTCTCAAATTGGGGTTGCCAACGAAGCGCTGGCCCGCATTGGCATTACGGCTAAAGACATCGCCGCGATCGGCATTACCAATCAACGAGAAACTACCATTGTCTGGGATAGAACCACTGGAAAACCTATCTATAACGCTATTGTTTGGCAAGACCGCCGCACCGCAGACTTTGCTGACACGCTTAAAGCCGTTGGGCACGAACCTTTGTTTCAAGGCAAAACGGGTTTGGTGATCGATGCCTATTTTAGTGGTACCAAGCTCAAGTGGCTGCTAGATCAGGTTCCTGATGCGCAAGCCAAAGCCGATCGCGGTGAATTGGCTTTTGGCACTGTAGATAGCTGGCTGGTTTGGAAATTAACCAATGGGGCGCTGCATATCACTGATGTCACCAATGCTTGCCGTACCATGCTCTACAATATCCACACCCAAGACTGGGATGATGAGCTACTGAATTTGCTGAATATTCCTCGGAGTCTGTTGCCTGAGGTTCGCAGTTCCTCCGAAGTTTACGGACATACGGCAGAAGGGCTACTCGGTGCTCAGGTGACGATCGCGGGTATTGCGGGAGATCAACAAGCAGCTACCTTTGGTCAGGCTTCTCTGCAAACGGGGATGGCGAAGAACACCTACGGTACAGGTTGTTTTATGTTGCTGAATACAGGCGCAAAGCCCATCGCCTCTCACCACAAACTCCTGACTACGATCGCTTGGAAGGTGGGCGATCGCCTTGACTACGCTTTGGAAGGTAGTGTCTTTGTCGCTGGAGCGGTGGTGCAGTGGTTGCGAGATGGCTTAGGCATCATCAAGCGTAGTGAGGAGGTGGAAGCTTTGGCTTGTAGCGTCGCTGATAATGGCGGTGTCTATTTTGTACCTGCGTTTGTGGGTTTAGGGGCACCTTACTGGGACAGTTACGCTCGTGGCGCGATCGTGGGGCTTTCTCGTGGTTCCACTGCTGCTCATATCGCTCGTGCGGCCCTGGAGAGTATCGCTTACCAAACCGCAGATGTGCTCGATGCCATGCGCCAAGATTCTCAGCTATCTCTTTCAGAATTGCGAGTGGATGGGGGAGCCTCTCGGAATGATCTACTGATGCAGTTTCAGGCAGATGTGTTGGGTGTACCTGTGGTGCGCCCTAAAGTAACTGAAACCACGGCGTTAGGGGCTGCTTATCTGGCAGGTTTGGCGGTGGGCTACTGGCAGAGTGAACAGGAGATTGTGCAACTGTGGCAAATGGATCAGCGATTTGAACCTACTATCGGAGCGGATCAAAGAGAAGGTTTACGGGCAGCGTGGCGACGAGCGGTTTCTCAAGCTCGATATAGATAATAGATAGATTTGGGAGAAGATTTGGGGGCGGACCCCCAAACCCCCCAAATTCAGGGGACGGCTGCGTCCCCCGAACCCCCTCCAGATCGGGTGAACTGTGATAAGTGGGACAGCGCTTCGCATTGGTGGGGTGGCAAAGGTTTTGAGAACGGGAGAGTGAAGATAGAATAAGTTTTCTACTACTCGCTGCGAAATGTCTTTCAGGACGCTCAGCCAATCTCAGCTACTCATCCTAAAATCACTCTCGGGGGGCGTGGGGGAGTTAGGACCCCACACAGCGGCGACATTTCCTAACTACAGCCAATCAAACCCAAAGATCAAAACTAATGTGGTGGAATACCCCAAATCTCTTCACCTATGCAAACACCACTACTTCGCGAGAACATTCTCACCTCACTTCGACCACCCACTTGGTGGGACATCATCATCATTGGAGGCGGGGCGACGGGCTTGGGAAGCGCTGTTGAAGCGGCCAGTCGAGGCTACAAAACCCTGTTACTGGAAAAGTATGATTTTGCTAAAGGAACTTCTAGTCGCTCAACTAAGCTCGTTCATGGTGGTGTGCGCTATTTGGCTCAAGGCAATCTACCTTTGGTGCGGGAGGCTTTACACGAGCGGGGATTGTTGCGCTGCAATGCTCCTCATCTGGTGAAAGATCTCTCGTTTGTGGTTCCTGGTTATGCTTGGTGGTCTCAGCTTTACTATGGAGCAGGGTTGAAACTCTATGATCTACTCTCTGGCAGTCTCAGTCTAGGTCATAGCCGATTTCTCAATGAGCAAGAGACTTTAGATCGCGTACCAACTCTCCAGCGATCGCGTCTGCGGGGTGGCGTCCTCTATCACGATGGTCAGTTTGATGATGCTCGTTTGGCGATCGCCCTTCTCCAAACCCTCATTGATCAAGGGGGTGTAGCGCTCAACTATGCGCCTGTGGTGGACTTACTGAAAACCGCCGATAAGATCATGGGAGTTCGTGCCCAGGATAGTGAGACGGGGGAAATCCTGGAGCTAAAGGGGAAGGTGATCGTCAATGCGACAGGGATTTTTGTGGATACGGTGCGGCACCTGGATGATCCAGCTACTAAAGATATGTTGTCTCTCAGTCAGGGTGTGCATGTCGTGGTAGACCAGCAATTTCTCCCTGGCAGTAGTGCCATGATGATTCCCAAAACTGAAGATGGGCGAGTGCTATTTGCGCTACCTTGGCATGGTAAAACGCTGATTGGCACGACAGATACGCCTGTAGATCATCCTGAGTATGAGCCACGGCCTCTAGAGACAGAAATTGACTTTATCTTGCGAACGGCAGCGCAATATCTCCATCCTGCACCGACGCGATCGCATGTTTTGAGTGTGTTCGTCGGGCAGCGTCCTTTGGTCAAAGCTGAAGGCACTACCTCAACGGCTTCTCTTTCTCGTGAGCATACAATTCGGACTTCTAACGCTGGGTTGATCACCATTACGGGAGGCAAGTGGACGACCTACCGCAAAATGGGTGAGGATGTCATCGACCAAGCAATTCAGCAAGGCCAGCTACCGCCACAACCCTCTGTAACGGCTACCCTCAAGCTACACGGTTGGACGCAGACTTCGGTAGCAGCGCCGTTAGATGTTTATGGGAGTGATGCCGCAAGCATTCAAAAGTTACCTGGAGCAGATACCAAGCTGCATTCTCGTCTCC
>DATNPE010000674.1:0-12592 GCA_036703355.1 Allocoleopsis sp.
CTAGTCCAGGCTGACCGATGGCGATGCCAAACTGCCCAGAGCGATCTCCAAAGCCATCCTCATCCAATAGCAGTAAGTATTCCGGGATCAGCAGCACCACATCTCCGGGCCGAATCTTATCCTGAACGCTAGGAAGAATCACATCTAAACCAATCGGGCCATCCAAACCCAAGTTCAGCACAGGTCTCCCTAGTTCTTGCTGCATCACCCCTGCATCAACGGTGTAGTGCGCCCCAGAGCCGCCTAAGATCAGGATTCGCTTCGGTCCCTGGACTTGATCGGCCAGCGCCATTTTTTGCTCATACATGATGCGTAGCCAGCTCAGTTCACCGCCATAGCGGGCATTGTAGATATAGCCAGCCGTCCAGGCTAAACCTGCGATCGCAATCCAACTGGTTAGCTTCAAAAGTTTCCGCATTAGAACTCAAAGTAGATAAACTGCGAGGGAGTATTGGCAGCCAGTAGAACCGTCAAAGCAAGTAAGGCGCGTGAGACCCAAGGAGAAGTGAGCAAGTCATATTCAGACTCCCGTTTTTGCCAAACCGCGACATGTTCCAGGAACAACACTAAAGTGGCGAGTCCTAGCGTTAAGGCCAAGACGGTGGCTTCATTACCACTGAAGGAACTAAACGCATTGCCAATGTTAGCCAAAGAGTAGGCCCCTGGGCTGACCAAAGTCTGTAACTTGGTGGCCAAACGGTGCACATTGGTCTCCATGAAAAAGAGACATCCCAAGATGACGGAGCCAAAGGTCAAGATCCAGGAAATGAACTGAGGCATGAACAACCGTTGACCGATAAAGCTGTAAAAAGGTCGCCCTGCGTAGCGCAGAATTAATAACAACAGACCATGATAAGCACCCCAGAGGATAAAGTTCCAGGCGGCTCCGTGCCAAAACCCAGAAAGAGTAAAAGTAAGAAACAAAAAGAAAGCAGCCCATTGTTTCCTAGAACCCATCAGGGGCAGAAACACATAATCTCGGAACCAAGTGCTGAGGGTGACATGCCAGCGTCGCCAGAATTCATTAATGCTTTGGGAGGTATAAGGAGCTAAGAAATTGATCGTGAGCTTGACTCCGACAAACTTGGCTAGACCCAGGGCCATAAAGCTATAGCCAGCAAAGTCAAAATAAATTCTTAAAGTAAAGAGATAAGCGGAAAACCAGACCAGCCAAGCATTACTTGCTTCTTCCAAGTCGATATAAGGAGAAATATTATCAGCAAGGACAAATTTCATGAAGAGACCGAGGGAAAGCCAGCGTAGACCCGCCTCAAAGTTGTCCAACGTGAACTTAAAGCGAAACGCTTCAATTTGAGGGAACAGATCGGCGCGGCGCTCAATCGGACCTGCGACCACTTGAGGAAAGAAGGAGACAAAGTTGACATAATCGACGACCCCGATCGGGCGTTTCTTCTTGCTGGTATAGGAGTCAACGACGAAGGCAACCATTTGAAAGGTATAGAAGGAGAGACCGGGTGGAATCGCTCCCATACCTGGAATTCCGCCTTGCGCCTGCCAACTGCTAGCGACCCCTGGTAAGAGCAGCCCTAGTACATCCTCCACAAAGAAGTTGAGGTACTTGAAGTAAGCGAGGATAGCAATATCGATCGCGACTAAGCTAGTCGCAATCATCTTGGCTTCCCATCCTTGGCGACGCAGCATCAGCCGCACCAAGAGGTAGTTAAAAATCAGTTCGCAGGCAAAGATGATGAAGCTAGAGCGTGAGGCATTGACAAACAGGAACAATGACATCGCTGCTAAGCCAATACTGTCGAAAGACCCTCGCCAGAGGTTGAAGTATTGACCAATTGAGCGAACCGTGAAAAAAGGAATACTAAAGAGTATTAAGACCCACCAGAAGGAGAACTCTGAGAAGTTCAATTAACCCATCCTCCCCAAGCTGCAATTTATCCGTTCCCAACCTTGACCAAGCTTGATTCAGCGATTGATCAGTAGAACCTGAGAGAGCCTTAAAAATTAGGACTGGTTTGCATCAGTCACCCATTCAGGCTCTCTGGTCGTCAATTAGCTACCACTAATGCGGTTCCACAAACCACCCCAACCAGAAGACTTCTCGGCTTTTTCTGGAGGTGTGCTGAGGGCTGACTCGGCTTTAGCAGTGTTGAGGGCTGTGGCAACATCAAACTCTTGCACCAGGAAGGTTGCAGCTTTCTCAACGGTGGGATAATCCCATAACAGAGTAGAAGGCAGTTCCAAATCGAGCCAGTCTTCTAGCTCTCCCACCAGAGTGACAGCATCAATGGAGTCAAGGCCATAGCGGGTAAGCGGCTCCTGTACCTTAATGTTCTTGGGATCAAGAGATAACTGCTTAGCCAATTGGCTGACTAGCCACTGTTGAATGGCTTCGACCGGAGAAGCTTCGATTGCCTGACTGGTGCCTGAATCAATTGGGCTCAAAACTTCGCTAGGCTTGTAGCTGGAGTTCTGAAGTTGCATTGGTTTGATCCCCTTGTACTTTAGATGTTGCTAACTGAAAAGGAACAATAGAGAAGAGTTTGTCTTCTTGGTAGAGCCGTAGTAGCTCTTGTGCGATCGCCTCATCGTTAATCCGAGAAGCAAGACTATGAGCAGGGCGGAACTTCAGCGCCAACCGTCTGAGGCAAAGCACTAGCCATTCTCCCTGGGCAAAAAAGGCACCGAGATGATTCCGGTTGTGGAGCCACATGTAGAGGCAAGATGCCGCCGCATGTAAGGTGCAGTACTGTTTTGCCAGGTCAAATAGTTCTGGCGATTGGTCGTGCCCAAATTCAAAGGTGGAATGTTCTAGGCTGTGATCGAGAGCATTCAGTTCTTCTAAAAGGAGATGGGTGAAACTCACGATCTGCTGCAATACCCCTGAATCGAGATTAGGGGCTCCCTCTAGGGCTTGCAATTGTGCCAGCGCTAGCTCCAGACCTTGCAAAACATCATCGGCACCGCGACTAAACAGCTCCAATTTACGACCGTCAAAGGTAGGCACTGGCTGATCTAAGGAGAAGCAGGCAGCTAGGCGAGCTTGTAGCACTTCTAGGTTTTTACCGCGTTGGCGCGATCGCTGTTTTGCCAGTTGGCGTAATTGCAGCAGCAGCGCATGTAGATTCACCACAGTACTGCCGTCAAAGACGCTGATGATGGCGTTGTCTCGCACCACTTTTTGGAAGATGCCCCAATCATGCGCATCCCGCATGTAGTAGCGCGCCCCCAGTACCACCGAAACATCGGCCACCATGCTCTCTAGCTGGGTGGTGACAAAGTATTTCACCACGGCTGACCAGACGCTAAACTGCTCAGGCACCACATGGAAGCCTCTCGCGGCTCCAATAGTGGCGCAATCACAGATCAAGATATCTAGAAACGCATCTACCAGCGTGCGTCGAGGCTGCGGCATGTCAAAGACGGTTTTGCCATACAGCTGACGGTTCAGCGCAAAGTTGAGTGTGGTTCTTAGGGCAGTATCTGCGGCTCCTTGGGAGAAAGCAGCACAGAGAGTCCGAGTCACCTGAAATCCTTTCAGTGCCCACTCTAGACCTGCTCCTTCAGCTCCAATGCGGCTGGATTCTGGGATAAAGCAATCCTTGAACCCAATGCCGCTCATATCCGAACCTCGAATCCCATGCGTCAGGATCTTGGGCAGGTTGTAGTAAGTAGCAGAATCAAGCTGGCTTTTCTCCACCATGAACAGCGATAAGCTGCGGGCACCACCAGATTCATCGGTTTTAGCTAGGACAAAAGAGACTCCAGAGATCGTGGCTCGGTTAATCGGCCACTTCTCCCCGTTGAGGAGATAACCGCCTGGAACCTTGGTGGCTCGGACATCACTGCCCACTAAATCGCTGCCGTGGGCCCGTTCCGAGTAGGCAAGGCACATCGCGCCATTCTGGTCTTTGATAAAGCTGGCTAAGCGTTGTTTCTGTTTCTCGGTGCCCGCCATCCACACCAGATAGGACCAGAACAAGGTGGTGAAGCTAATCGAGGTCGTCAGATCCCGCCGTGACATAACCCGAACGAAGGCGACAAACTCCTCAAAAGAGGTAAATTCACCGCCACACTCGGTTGGGATGTAGTAATGATTCAGCTTCCAGTTGTAGAGCCAGTTGAGCAGCGCTTCAGGGAACTCTTCTCGCTCGTCTAGCTCGACCACCTGTTGAAAAGACATCAAGCTGTCTGGATGACAAGGATCTCCGAGATCTCGTTCCAGGGCTTCCGCAACCCAGTATTGTTTAAGTGGATGCATGGCATTCTCCTTGGAGCGATCGCAATGTGAGCAATACGGCTACAACCGAGCCGTGGTCAAGGTTTAGTGGGTGGTTTGAATGCGCTGAAGGAGAGAATCAACATCTCCTTGCAAATGGCGGAAGTTAGACCGAATTTGGGGATTCTCGCTCCAATCGGCTAAAACTTCTAGTTCTCCAGCCAAGAAGCTAGACCGACAAGCTTGGCGCTGAATCTTGCCGCTGGAAGTTTTGAGGATATTGCCTGGTTTAACCAAAACAACCGCATAAACTTGCAGCTCATGTTGCTCGGCGATCGCCTGCCGAATCTCACTGATTACCTCATCGACATCCAGGTTTTGAGCTTGTCGCTCGACTTCCTGCACCACCACGAGTCGTTCTTCTCCCTCCAACTGGATAGAGAAGGCCGCACCATAGTCAGGGCGCAGAGCTGGGCTTACTTCTTGCACGGTCCACTCAATGTCTTGGGGATAGTGGTTGGTGCCTCGGATGATGATCAGGTCTTTGATCCGACCCGTGATGAATAGCTCCCCATCCTGCATAAACCCTAAGTCGCCAGTGCGGAGGAAGGGGCCTTCCCCGGTATCTTGCAAGTACGCCTGGAAGGTCGCTTTAGTTTCTTCGGGACGTTGCCAGTAGCCTTGAGCGACACCGGGGTCTGAAACCCAGATTTCGCCGACTTCGTCCGCTGCAAAGCGAGTTAGGGTTTGGGGGTTGGCGATCGCCACTTCGGTTTCGCAAACTAACCGTCCGCAACTGGCGATCGTCCGCACTCCTTCTGTTTGAGTCGGTGGAGCCAATACGATGCGATTTTTTTCGATCGCGGCTGCTTCAACCGTACAGATCACAGGTGATGTCTTCACAGGGCTGGTAGAAACCAGCAAAGTAGCCTCCGCTAGCCCATAGGCTGGCGCAAAGGCGTGCCACTGAAACCCACAAGGAGCAAACTTTTCATAAAAGCTCTCCATCACTTTGGGGTTGATCGGCTCAGCCGCATTGCCTGCTCCCTGCCAACTCCTGAGATCGAGCGTTTCTAGCTGAGTGGGAGTGACTCGCCGCACACATTGGTCATAGGCAAAATTTGGGGCTTGGCTATGGGTGGCACCATAGCGGGAGATAGCTTGTAACCACCGCACGGGTTGCTTAATGAAGGCAAATGGCGACATCACATAACAAGGTGTCCCATTGTAGAGCGGCTGTGTGAGTCCTTCCACCAAACCGTAGTCGTGGAAGTAGGGCATCCAAGTCACAGTCACACTTTCCGGCGTATATCCGCAAGCTCTTTGTAGATATGCCGAGTGAAACATGAGGTTCTTGTGGCTGATCATCACCCCTTTGGGTGTGGAAGTCGAGCCAGAAGTGTATTGCAGATAAGCCAGCGTGTTACTGTCTACGTTGGGATCTTGCCACTGCTCTGCCAAGTCCAGATCCACCTGCTCAGTGTCAATCCACCGCATGGTTTGGAACTCAGGAAACTCTAAACCTGCGTTCGCCAGAATGTCAAGGATACGACTAGTAGTGAGCACCACCGAAGCTTGAGCATCTTTGACGATCGCTCGCAGACGAGGTAGGGTACGTTTCAAACGACTGCCATCGGGAGGTGGAACGGGAATGGCAATCACGCCTGCGTAGAGACACCCACAAAAGGCTGCAATCACTTCTAAGCCTTGAGGATAGAGCAATAAAGCTCGTTCTCCTTGGGCTTGGTGTTGTTGGAGTAATGCTCCGATGGCGCGGGCTTGGCGATCGAGTTCGGCATAGCTGAGGGGAGGGCTGGCTGTTTTGCCATCAATCAAAAATGTGTAAGCGTGGCCTTCAGGCTGCTGCTGCGATCGCCAACGCAGTAACTCGATCAAGGTAGAAAACTCAACAGTGGGTTGAGAAAGGCATTGGGTCATCTCTAGACTCCGCAGGGATAGAAACCAACTCTAGGGAGTTCCTCGGTTGTGCTCTGGCCAAAGTTGGAAAATCGGACTTTGTACTGGAGGGATTTACTTAAGCTCTGCCTGGTAAACAAGACTTAAGTTGCTTATCTAGGTAGATACCGCACTTAAGTGCAGATACTGGCATACTGAATTTGGCTACCGCCAGTATTTGAGTTCAGTTTTACTAAAAAAAAATTTTTGCATTCTCCTAAAGAGTGAGTTTTTATCTCAGTAGATCCCTCGAAGTACTGGTTTTAAGGCAAATTGAGTTTAGTGGGTAACTAAACTTTACTTAGGAAAAATATAAAGCTTCTGTATAGTTACGGAATTCTGTTGCCAAAAGTACAGTTGATTCTGCTAAATACATGCTCAGAGTAGATAGCAAATCCTCGGTAATTACGTAAATATTCCTTCACACAACAGTGCTGCTCACTTGAGATTGGTATCTTCCCAGTCTGGCGATCGCCGAGTTGAGGCCAGATATCCCTTCGTAGAATCGCAACTTCAGTGATTACAACGAGGTATTTCAACGTTTGTGAGTTCAATTTTTGCCCTGACCATTGCCCTGGCTGCCCCTAGCCCCAGTATGAATACTTACATTCTGACTTAAGACAAAGTTTCGCTGAGGACGATGGTTCCTGCTGTTCTCATGGGGTAGGAGTTTTGTCCATTTGACTTGAAAGAAATAAAACAACCGTGAATCTACTAAAACTTTTTGTTCATCAATGAAGATTCTTGAAAAATATTGAGTGGCCTAGCCACTAAGGTGACTCTCGCTATGTACTCGCGTCTTGAGTTAAAGCTTCCACGCTTAAGCCAGGAACCCAAGAAAACCCTGCGCTTGAATCTGCCACTGGCTATCATCTGCATCGGTATTTTCTTTTCTTTGTATCTCCAAACCCTAGTGCCGAATGATGTCTTTTACAGTGGTGATGGTGGGCTCAAAGCTTTGCTAGCCAAGCAGTTTAGCGCTGGTGGATTCCATTTTGATCTCCGTTTACCCGCTAACAATTGGATACAACATCTTTGGAGTGTGGGGCTGTATCCTTTTCGGCCTCCTTTTGTCTATCACGTAGAAAGCCGTTACTTTATTACATTTCCTTTTACATTTCCGCTGATCACAGCCCCCTTTCATACTTTGTTTGGGTTTAGAGGTCTGTATATCATTCCGCTGCTCTCTACCTGGGCACTTTGGCTAAGTTTTTATGCAGCTTGTCGGCGCTTGAAATTGGGTAGAACAATGACGGCGATCGCGCTGGTGATCCTGATTTTTGCCGCGCCGCTCTCTTTATATAGCGGCATGTACTGGGAACATACTCTAGCGGTGGCTTTAGCCTTTCAAGGTATGGCACTCGTCTTATTTCCACCTGTCAAAGGGCTTTCCACCAGAGATGCGATCATGAGTGGCAGTTTGATCGGTCTAGCTGTGTGGTTTAGACCTGAGTTCTTATGTTTAGTGGGTATCCTGCTGGCTGGGGTCTGTGTCACTCAACTCAAACCCCTACAAGAATTCAAGATAGTGCCAGAAAAAGCTGCCCCCTTGAGCGCGAGTATGTTGCTGGTAGTGGCTCTATTTTTTGGCATCAACTTACTCATCTATCAACATCCTTTAGGGATTCACTCAGTCCAAATTGTTGAAGCGTTTTCCCTCAAAGAGCGATCGCTAGCCGCATTGAGTAACTTAAAACAGCTGCTACTTAGCCTGTCCTACTACTTCCCGATCGTCTGCTTTCCCTTCATCTATGTCTGCCTGACTTTGGTCAATGGCAAATTGAAGCTGACTCCTAAAATGCAGGTGATTTTATGGATTAGCATTTTGTTTGTCTTGGCGGTGCCGCTAATTGTGCCCGCAGGCGCAGGTGGCAAACAATGGGGACCTCGTTTTTTGTTAATTACGGTGCCGCTGATTGCTTTACTCGCAGTGATGCAGCTAAAACTACTTTTACAAACTTATCAACGCCAGCTCCAGTTGGCATTATTAGGACTCTTTGCCGTATTTTTGACAACTGGTTTGTATATCAATAGTTATTTAGGATCGATTGATTTAGCGCGTAACTACCAAGTAATTTTGCCTGCGGTGAAGGGATTGCGATCGCAGCCAGACCCAATTATTGCCATGTCTCACGAGTATGTGGCACAGGCCTTGGCTCCTTCCTTGCCTCACAAAACGTTTTTTCTGACTGAAGATAGCCAGTCTGTGAAGCAACTGGGTGGCACCTTGTTGTCTCAGGGATATAAAAAGTTTTTGTATGTTTGCTACCCGCATCGGGACTGCAAGACCCCTAAAACTGGTCCTGATAATTTAAAGTTTTCGCAAGCTAATCAGCAATTTACGTTACAGTTCTCGGATTTAGGTAAGTTGGGTAAGTATCCCATCTATGAAGTGTCAATTATGCAGAGTTCTAGCCAGCCAGACGCTCCATCTAACCCAATTTGACATGAGGCATAGATAGCCCAAGCTTATGTATAAGCCCATTAAAGTCCTTGGATTCAAGTTTGCGGTTTCCCTAGAAACTCTGCTGATCCTGGCGATCGCAATCGGTGTCTTGCTCCGCTTACTCAACTTAGGCAGTCGTGAGTTTTGGTACGACGAGGTCTTATCCCTGCTTTTATCCAGTGGGCAGAAAGTTGCCTATCAGGGACCGGAAGATTTACCTGTGGTCTTAGCCCAATACACACCTCTGCTCGACTTGCCGCCAGAAGCAACCGCCAAGGATGTTGTGAAAACGGTGGCAAATCTTCTGAGAGGGCTGGCAGGTGGAGAACCGCACCCCCCACTCTTCTACCTAGCTCAACATTTGTGGCTGCGTTGGTTTGGTAATGGAGTCGCAGCGGTGCGGAGTCTAGGGGCGTTACTGAGTGTAGGGGCGATCGCCAGTTCCTATGGCTTAGGGCGAGTGTTGTTAGGGCATCGCGGTGGGCTGATTTTAGCGGCCCTGTTGGCGACGAATCCTTTCTATCTCTTTCATGCCTTGAATGTGCGGATGTATGGGCCTTTGGTGCTCTGGGCAGTGTTGAGTGCCTGGTCTTTGCTGGAGATCATTGGCAGCCCCAAGCCAGAAACTCAGGATATGCGCCAAGGCTCAGGCCACAAGATGCCGCCTATCCTCTGGAGCCTCATCTTCATCGGTGCCGTAACGGCTGGGCTGATGACGTTTTATCTCTTTGCCTACTGGGTTGTGGCGCTGGCAGTCGTGGTGCTCTATCTAGATGGGCGGCGCTGGTGGCAGCATGGCTTACGGTTTGGGGCGAGTGTAGCGCTGACTGTCCCCTGGGTCCTGTGGGGCACAAGACAACAACTACGGAATGCTGACTTAGGACGCTTTGATGCTCCACCGGGCTTTTTAGGGGCCGCGATCGCTCATTTCCGGGATGTCGCCAATACCCTAGGCACTCACCTGTTCTGGGGAGATTGGGTCACTAGCTTACCGCAACCGCTGATCACTGTGGCAGGGGTCTTCGTAGTGGGGCTGCTAGGGCTGGCTGTGAGGACGCTAGGGCAGCGGAGTGAACCGCGAGTCTTAGGTGTTGCCTTGATTCTAGGAATTTTTCCCTTGCTGCTCGCCTTGGGGTTAGATGTGGTGGCGGGTAAGTTTACGTTGGGCTTTGGCTGGGGAAGGAGTATGATTGTCATCCTGCCTGGATGTTTACTGTTGCTGACCGTGTGGTTAGAACGGGCATCGATAAACTGGCGGCAATCAGCAACTGCGGCTGTTTTGCTGTTATATCTCGGCATGAGCATCAGTGACCTTACCCTCAGACCGCGATCGATGTTTCATGAATTATCTGCGATCGTCACCACCACACCTCAGGCAACCGCCAGCAACCCAACTTCTACTCTAATTGTGATGAACTCTCAAGCTTGGGGATATGTGATGCGCTTGGCTTATTACATTCCGCCTGAAGTTCCGGTGACCTTGTTAGCCAGAAAGAGCAGCGATCTAGCCCCTTCACTCCAAAAAGTTTTGGCAGGACAAAGTATTCCAGAGCCAAGTCAAAGTTGTGAGGCGTCTTCTGAATGCGTGGCTGCGACCTCAACAACCTACGATCGTGTGCTGTGGTTAGAGAGCGCCAAGCCCGTATGGTCTCCTAAAACCACTGAGGCAGAAAAACAGCAAATGCAACAAGTGCTCGCTCAGCAATACAAACCACTCCAAACTCAGCACTTAACTGGCACGATGCTGTTGGATGATTTGACTGTCCGTCTTTACACCCGTTCTCCTGCAACCTGAGGCTTTCGAGATGAGTACTGACCAATCCCATCCCCTTGTAGCTCCGCCTTCTGGCTCTTTAACCGTGACTGAGCCTCCGGTTGATCCAATGCAAATAGATACTCCTGGCGCATCTTCCTCGCCTCCGGTTTATCTATCCTTGGTGATTCCCACTTTCAATGAAAGTGAGAACATTGAAGCCATGATTGAGCTGCTGAGCAAGCTACTGGATCAGGCGCTCCCAGGTAACTATGAGTTGATCGTGGTGGATGACAACAGCCCCGACTACACCTGGAAAATTGCTCAAGAGATGGTGAGCCAATACCCCCAACTTCGAGTCATGCGACGGCAGCAAGAGCGGGGACTCTCAACCGCTGTGATTCGGGGTTGGCAAGTGGCTAGAGGAGAAGTGCTGGGCGTGATTGATGGCGATCTCCAGCACCCTCCGGAGGTTTTGTTACAGCTAATTGCCGAAACGCAGCAGGGAGCCGATTTGGCAACAGCGAGCCGCCACGTCGAAGGGGGTGGCGTGAGTAGCTGGAGCGTGGTGCGGCGGTTTCTATCCCGTGGCGCTCAATTATTGGGATTGATCATTCTACCGGGGGTGATTGGTCGCGTTTCCGACCCGATGAGTGGCTACTTTTTGGTCCGACGGAGTGCGATCGCGGGTAAGGAATTGAGCCCAGTAGGCTACAAAATTCTGATTGAGGTGTTGGGGCGAGGCGCTATTGGCCGCGTGGCAGAAGTGGGCTATGTGTTCCAGGAACGCCAAGGCGGCGAGAGCAAGGTGACTTGGAAGCAGTATGTCGAATACATCCGTCACTTAGTGCGTTTACGCTTGGCCCTATCACCGTTCGGGCGATTTATCCGCTTTGGCTTTGTGGGGTTAACAGGCTTATTTGTGGATATGTCGGTGTTTTATTTGCTGCGCGAGGGGTTAGCACTGGGGCTTACCAGAAGCAACATCATCTCGGTGGAGTTGGCGATTATCAATAATTTCCTCTGGAATGATGCTTGGACCTTCGCTGATATTTCCAATCGGCAGCAAGGATGGCGACAACGCGCCAAGCGGTTGCTGAAGTTTAATGTGATTTGTCTCATGGGTCTGGTTCTCAACACTTTGATTGTGAACGCTTTGTTCAATTTCTTTCGTGTGAATGAATATGTGGCTAAGCTGATCGCGATCGCAGTCGTCCTGTTCTGGAACTTCTGGATTAACTTGAAGCTGAGTTGGCGGGTGACTGAGGTGAAGTAAGAAGATATCTAGACAGCGGCATCAAGGTACTGATCAACAAGCGCTGAACCTCAATTCATGAGACACTGGTTCACTTAAAGGGATCGCTTTAGGTGCGGGCACTTGAAAATCTTGCTTCACAGCCGCTGGCTGCATCTTCTACTGCTAGTTTTCTGGGTGGTCATGGGCCTGGGTCTGCGTTTCCTGGGTCTCGATTGGAAAGCAGCTTGGACAGATGAGTTTGCTACCCTGGTATTTAGCTTGGGGCACAGTTTTCGGACCATTCCCCTCAATCAAGCGATCGCCTCAGAAACCCTGCTACAACCTTTACAGTTAGAGCCAAGGGCAGGCGTGACAGCCGTAGTCCAGCACCTAATGCAGGAGAGTACGCACCCTCCGTTCTATTTCGTGCTGTCTCACTGGTGGCTGCAATGGTTTTCTCCCCAGTCGGGGCTGGTGTCCATTTGGGTGGCGCGATCGCTGCCTGCTATTCTGGGCACTATGGCGATCCCGGCGATGTTTGGCTTCGGCTGGCTGGCGTTTGGGTCTCGCTTAGTGGGGCATTTGGCTGCAGCGATGATGGCGGTCTCTCCTTACGGCATTTATTTGGCCCAAGAAGCGCGTCACTATACACTGGCTGTGTTGTGGGTGATCGCATCCCTGAGTTGCCTAGTGGTCGCAGTGCGATCGCTACGGACGCACAAACCTCTGCCTGGGTGGGTAGGACTGAGTTGGATAGCCGTGAATGCGCTGGGCATGGCCACTCATTACTTCTTTATCCTGACTTTATTGGCTGAGGGGCTGGTAATTCTAGAATGTTGGGTTTTGGCTGGGCGGGAAGGCCACTCCGAAAAACTGCAGCAAAAATTTCAACTGCCAGCGTTCAAACTTTGGAGCCGAACTTATGCGATCGCGGCTGGCACTCTGGCAGGGATTGCGGTTTGGCTTCCTGCTTGGCAAGGCGTGTATGGCAACCAACTCACTGATTGG
>DATNPE010000675.1:0-5548 GCA_036703355.1 Allocoleopsis sp.
GAATCAGTACCAGAACTTGCTGATCACGCTGGCAAAAGCCTTTGTGGAAAGCAACTTAACTTGGGCCGAGGTCTTAGCGATTGGCGATCGCTTGCTCCACGGCCACACCTTTGAGGACGCAGTCGCTGTGCTCAATTTGCAAGCGCGAACGGCACCGGAGTTGTCGGTGATGATGGCGATGCTAGACCCCAAAGCGATCATTGCGGCCCACCAGGCGGATCACAAACCTTAAACCAAGTTAACGGGCTGCACTACCTCTATGCCGAACTACTCTGCCACCATTGCCGCGATCGCCCAACAAGCGAAGACGCGGGAAGCCGCTCTACCCCTACGTCATGAAGCCTGCCGTTCTAAGTTTTGGCTACACTCGCAACCGACTCAGCGTGTCTGCCTCTTCTTTCATGGGTTCACAGCGGCACCTTACCAGTTTCAGCCGATGGCAGAGGCGTTCTACAAAGCAGGCTACAACGTGGTAGCTCCTTTAATGCCAGGGCATGGTGTAGCAGGCAATTGGGGACGGGATAATGCACCGCCACTTCCCACCGATCCCAGCGTTTATAAGCAATTTGCCTTGCAGTGGCTCCAGCAGGCTCAAGCTTTAGGACAGCAAGTGATTGTAGGTGGGCTGTCTGGAGGCGGTACGTTAGCCAGTTGGCTCGCCTTCGAGCGATCGCAGCAGATTTATCGCACGTTGCTGTTTGCGCCCTACCTCAGCAGCAGTAGCAAAGTGATTGATTTGTTTGTGCAAAAATCCAATTCCTACTTTCAGTGGGAAGGCAAACCGGGCAACATTCCCATTGGTTATGGTGGGTTCGCGTTCCCCACCTTACGAGTATTTCTCAACATCGGCCAAGAGGTGCTGACTCGCTCCAAGTCCTCCGATCCCGTAGCTCCCATGTTGATTATTTCCAGCGAGAGCGATCGCGCCGTCGGCAACAACGACCACCGAGCCATGTTCCAAGCAGTCCTAGCACGACAACCCAAAACCTGGTACCACCGCTTCGATCGCGTCCTCGACATTCCCCACACCATGATGACCAAGCAGGAAGGTAACGACTACCAAAACCTGCTGATTACAATGGCAAAGGCTTATGTGGAAAGCAACTTAACTTGGAAAGAAGTTGAGGAAATCGGCTACCGTATGACTCAAGGCAAAACTTTTCATGCCGTAGTCGCAGAGCTAAACTTGCAAAAACAAGTTTCCGCAGACATGCCCGCCATGATGACAATGGTCGATAAGCGAGCGATCGCCCTATCCCGAAATGCCGCGACAGCCAGCGCTGACTAAAACGAAATACTAAAAGACCCAGTAACCCCAGGACGATATCGCGGTCTCTGAATAATTACAGGGTTCACCAGCGTGGAGTTGTAGATCGGAGAGTTCACCACCACTGGATTTACTAGAGTGGAATTCACCACACCGCCATTAATCACGCCGTAACCGCTTCCACCCACGGCGGGATAGGGTGTAATGCAGGGGTGGAAACACCCATAACCACCGTAGCTATAAATATTCGCAGAACCATTAGAAAAGTTCGGTGCGGCGATCGTTGGACTCAAGAATAATGGGTCAAGCTGGGGTGCAGCGTAAATCACAGCATTAGGAGCCTGGTTGACCAAAATCACGCGCCTCAGGGTCACTTTTTGGCCTGCTGCTACTGGAGCCGCACTGAGCAAAGAGCTACCAAAAGCGGCTAAAGCTAAGGTGGAAATTAAGGTGAGATGAAGAGGTGGTTGTAACTGAGAATGCTGAGACATAGGGGTGACCTGAAAGTAGGAGCGAAAGCTAATGAAGCTCAAGTTAGCCAAAGCTAAACCTAAAGGCTAAATCTGGCGACACCCTGGCACCTGATCAATTTCTCAAAGTGGCTGACTCGCTAGCCCTCAGCTCTAGACTAACTCGCTTTGCTAGGATCTTGGAAGGTGCTTTACCGTGTCTTTAGACGTTCGGAACAGCATCGAAGTTGCCCCAACATGTAGCTGAAGCAGCGTGAGTTCAGAAAATCTAGAAATCGTTCAGACGGAATACGAAGCTGGCAAAGCCACCTTTGAGCGAGGCCAATATCGCCAGTCAGTGCAGCATTTAGAAAAAGCCAGTGCGTTGGTCAACCGCACCTCTCCCTTGGGTGGCGAAGTGCAAATGTGGCTCGTCACAGCTTACGAAGCGGCAGACCAGCGAACAGAAGCGATCGCCCTCTGCCAGCAGTTAACTCGGCATCCCGACTGGTCAACTCGCACTCAAAGCAAGCGGTTGCTCTACATTCTAGAAGCCCCCAAACTCAGCACTCGCCCAGAATGGCTGACCCAAATTCCCGATTTAGTCGCTCTGGCAGAAAGCGACCCCAAAGATCGCCGGGGTAGTACCGGAACTGTAGCAGCGCGATCGCCCCGCAAATCCACCACCGCCGAAGAACCAGAGTCTCCTTTTAATCTCAGTCAAGCCAGTTCCAGAAATGCCAACTTTTTTTGGTTCGCCTTGGGACTGATGGCGCTGATCTTAGGTAGTTTGTGGTGGTTTAGCTAAGAGCTGTTGCATACCTTAACTACAGACTAGTGTGGCTGCAACAGAACAGATAGGATGAGCAAGTATGGGAATCAACCTGGGAGTCAAGCCAGTGGGTAGAACGATCAAGCCATCATCACTCACAACTCGCTATTCAAGCCGAATCGCTAAGCCATTTACCAAAGCGATCGCCCAGAAGCTCAGCCAGCAGATCGGACGGCAGCTCCGGCGCTTTCGCGTAGTTTGGATGATGTTGCTCGCTTCCTTACTACTTTCTGGTTGCGTTCAGTACGATGCGGGCATTAATTTTGCGGGTCCGAATCGGGGCGAAATTGTCCAGCACATCAAGTTGGGCGATCGCTTAAGTAGCTTGAGTGGCGCTAGCGCCCAACAGTGGCTAGAAACGGTCGAACAGCGAACTCGGCGCTTAGGGGGCAAAATTCGTCGCACTTCCAATCAAGAAGTGACAGCGATCATTCCCTTCAGCAGTGGCGCTGACCTCAACGCCAAGTTCAACGAATTTGTCAATCCATCCCCTAAAAAAGGCGCAGCCAAACAACCTGAACTGGCTCTGCCAGAGATTAAGTCAGACTTTCGCCTGTCGCAAAGTAACTTCTTGCTCTTGCTGCGGAATCACTTAAGCTACACCGTGGATCTGCGATCGCTAGGTGTCACCGATGCCAATGGGGAGCTACTGATCAGCCCCAGCTCCTTGCTAAACCTGGAATTTCGACTGAACACCCCTTGGGGAGCCCGCAGCATCAACACAGCCGCCCATGCCATTCCTGCCGAGCGACAACAGCGAGGACATCAACTGGTTTGGACGTTGCAACCGGGTCAGATTAACCACCTAGAAGCCGCGTTTTGGCTACCCAGCCCCCTCGGAATTGGCACGGTCGTGATCGTACTCTTAGTGCTGGGTGGCTGGTATTTGAAATATCAAACGCTGCCAGGACAAACCGTTCGTTCGACACCAACACCTGCATCGGAAGGTTAGTCGCACACTGGTAGCTGCTGAATCACGGGTTG
Source organism: Allocoleopsis sp. (assembly GCA_036703355.1). Lineage (GTDB taxonomy): Bacteria > Cyanobacteriota > Cyanobacteriia > FACHB-46 > FACHB-46 > Trichocoleus. The sequence goes on from DATNPE010000675.1 coordinate 3,533, forward strand.
TCTACAATGCGCCGTTCAACCAATCTCCAGCGTTTGTTTCTATTGGGTTTGAGCGGCCCAATTGTAGCGTTGAATGTCTGGATTCTGTCGCAAATTTTTCGTTACTTTGAGCACTCGATTACTCTTCTGGTCGTCGCGGCGATTCTGGCATTTCTGCTCAACTACCCCGTGCAAATCCTAGAACGAACGCAGATTAGCCGATCGCAAGCCGTGATTGCTGTCTTGCTGCTGACGCTGGCGCTGCTGGTGGTCCTAGGCGTCACCTTGGTGCCCGTGTTGATCGACCAGGCTGCTCAGTTTGTGGACAAGCTCCCTGCCTCCTTAGCCACGAGTCAGCGCCATCTAGAGTACTTAGACACTTGGGCAAAATTTCACCGTCTACCGCTGGATCTGAAGGGATTTAGTATCCGGATTAACAATCAAATTGAGAGTCAGCTACAAACCTTAGCTAGTCAAGCGCTAGGGGTGGCGATCGTCACGGTTTCGGGACTGTTCGACTTGGTTTTGATTGTGGTGCTGGCCTTCTACATGCTGCTCTACGGCGATCGCATGTGGCAAGGCTTGGTCAACTTACTGCCACCCAGCATTGGCTTACCACTCAGCGTCTCCCTGCGCCTAAACTTTCAAAACTTTTTCATCAGTCAGTTGTTGTTGGGGTGCTTCATGTTCGCCACACTGACTCCCATTTTTATTGGGCTGAAAGTTCCTTTTGCGTTGCTCTTTGCCTTGCTCATTGGCGTGGCGGAACTCATTCCGTTTATTGGAGCCACCTTGGGGATTGGCCTAGTAATTCTGTTGGTGATGTTTCAAGATTTTTGGCTCTCGCTTCAGGTTGCCTTTGCCGCCATTTTTATGCAGCAGATCAAAGACAATGTTTTGGCTCCCAGATTGATGGGAAATTTCACCGGACTCAACCCGATTTGGATTTTTATCGCCATCTTGATGGGGGCACAAATTGCAGGATTGCTTGGTGTTTTAGTCGCAGTTCCGATCGCAGGCACGATCAAAAGCACCATTGATGCCATCCGCGAGATCAACCGACCCAAAGTCGTCACCACAGAAGTTTTGCCCGAAGAAAACCAGGTTCACCTTTAGTCAAAACGGGCGATCGCGCGGTAGGCTGCTAAGCTTTTTTTCAGATGTAGCATCTACGATTTAAGCTAAAGTCCTGATTGAGCTGACAAAACGCTGTGAGATTAGCCAGACCTATGAAATTGAGGAGTTAGTGAATGCGCCAAATTAACTTTTTAATCATCTTTGTCATTGCGCTGGCGCTGGTTTTATTCAGTTTAGAAAATACTGAACCTGCCACGATTCATATTGTCAAAGACATCCAAATTCAAGCTCCCTTGGCCGTAGAACTGATTTTGGCGCTGGGTGTGGGAGCAGTTCTGGCCTGGGTCTTCAGCGTTTGGACCCAACTCCAACACATGCTAGAGATCCGCAAAGGCTTGCAACAAATTCAAGAGCGCGAGCAACGCATCGAAGAACTAGAGCAAGACCTCGATCGCTACAAAGCAGAGCTGCAAGAACAACAACGTCTATTGCCTGCGGTTGATTCTCTGGCTCAGGAAGTCTAGACTGCTGGGAGTCTGGTTGGGATGTGGGCTAATGATTTAACGAACCCCCATAGTCTCTGGAGTTTGTTGGTGCCAGCGTTCTTGCTGGGCCTCATTGTCTTAGTGGCGGTTGCCTTTGTTCGCATTCACAGCAAGTAGGAATTGGTTGCATGGTTCTGTCTCTGGCCCAAAGCGCGATCGCCTTACTAACCGAGTTGGCAGAGCGGGGTGAAATTGACCCTTGGGATGTGCAAGTGATTGAGGTGATCGATCGCTTTTTGAGTGAATTAACTCCCAGCGATACGACAGAAATGAGCCGCGCCACCTACGAAGCTGACCTGTCGCGCTCTGGGCAAGCTTTTTTGTATGCCTCCATGCTGGTGCTGCTCAAAGCCGACACCTTAGTCCGAGCCGAATCCTCGGAGGCAGAGGTTTTAGAGGAAGAATTTCTAGAACC
>DATNPE010000676.1:0-7168 GCA_036703355.1 Allocoleopsis sp.
TTTAACTTGGGAACGAGGCCGCGTGGTCTTGAGTAGCTTTATAGAACATTGGCAGCGACACGGTTTTGGCTTGTGGGCAATGGTGGAAAAGCAGCAAGGTGAACTGATTGGTCATTGTGGGTTGCAGTGGTTGCAAAACACGCCCGAAGTAGAACTGGCTTACGCGATCGCCCCTCATTACTGGAACCAAGGACTTACCACTGAAGCAGCCAGAGCCAGCGTGCGATTTGGCTTTGAAACCCTCCAACTTCAGCGCATTGTCTCTATTGCGTTAACCCACAACCTCGCCTCACAACGAGTCATGCAAAAAGCAGGGCTAAAGTACGAGAAACAAGCCTACTTTTACAATCTTGAGGTGGCTTACTACTCCCTCAACCGCGAAGATTATCAGCCAGATGATTTGTTTTATCGCTTAACTCATTAGTCGAAGATTGGCTTCAGCGTGAGAATAAATCCTGGTAGTACGTCTTCACCAGAGAGCGTTTCGGGATTTTGCAAGATTTCTACAGGCTGACCCAGACGATAAATTTCTGCTTGTTGTCGTTGCGGGTCGAGTAGCCAGCCTAAACGAGCACCATTTTCTTGATACTCTCGCATCTTGGCTTGCAGCGTTGCCAAGGAATCGGTTTTAGAGCGCAGTTCCACGACAAAATCTGGACAGAGCGGCACAAATCCTTCTTGCTCCTCTTCACTGAGGGCCTCCCAGCGATCTTTAGCAACCCAAGCCGCATCTGGCGATCGGTCTCCACCTTTCGGCAACCGAAATCCAGTTGAGGAATCAAAAGCAACCCCTAAATTGGTTCGATAATTCCATGCCCCTAACTGGTAGGACAAATTGAGATTGCGGCGGCCTGTTTTCCCTCCAGCAGGGGGCATGATGATCAGTTCTCCTGTAGCAGTGCGCTCTAGCCGCAAATCCCGATTTGCCTGACAAAGCTGAGCAAATTGCTCGTCAGTTAACTCTAGAACTGGGCTGAGGTTTAGCTTTAGCGCACTCATACCCCTACTATACTGTTCAATTTGGTGTGTTCAGGCGATCGCAAACTCTACCGCGAAGGTCTCTAGCAAATCGCAGGTGTCGTGGTCGTTGATGTTGGTGTCGCTGAGTTCCAGGTTGTAGAAATCGACAAAATCTTGGTCGAAGTAGGGGCCAGCGTGCCAAGTGCCGAGATGCAGCTTAATAAAACAGTTGCCTGGAATGCGAAATGCTACCAATTGGTCGAGATCAGGCTGAGCCGCGGCGGTGGGGGGAGCAACTGCCATGAGCCATTCCTTCCCTTCCAGGGAGCCTAAGCACTGCGTACATTGCAGATGGCGGGTGATTTTGTGGAACTTTCGGCCCTTGTGATGCAGCCGCATGATGTAGAAACGCGGAATCCCGCGATCGAGCACGAGTTGAGCGTCCTCTGAGTCGAACAGCTTGCCATCGGTGCTCGCAGAAATGACCTGGCCGTAGGGTTGAAAGTTTTCTGGCGTAATCGGTTGTGTGGGTAATGGCTTGGAGATAAATGTCTGCATGGCTGAACCTCGATATCTCTTTTGACTGCGGGGCGATCGCGTTGCGCCTCAGGGATTAGCAACAGGGAACAGTGGTTTGGTAGCGGCACCTGTCTGGGCTTGGAGTTGGTTGATCACGGCAAAGCGGATGTCCCGCCGCTCTGTCACTAACTTGATGTCGGGGGACTGGAACGTCAGAAACCCTAAATTAGTTTCCTGGCCTGTCATGAGGAAGTCGTTAATAGCAACGCGGTAGATTCGCTTTGATTCTAAAGGTTTGCCTTGAATCAACCATTGATCGGTCTGAGCATCCCAATCGACATTGGCCGTTTGTAGGTAACCGCCTGCGCCTCGATTGTTTCGGCCTTGAGCCAAAGTGCGTTGCAGGATCTCACCCTTCATCTCCACCGACAATACCTTGCCCCCAAACGGCAGAATCCGAATCACATCGTATTGCGTGATCGGTCCTGCGGGAATGAGATCGTCAATCCGAATCGAGCCACCATTGAAAATTGCCAATTCTGCTTCTGGTACCTCTCGCAGCATCGCCTGAGCCACGAGTTGCGTCAGGTTCGTGGGAGCATTACGCACACTGGATTCCAACCCATCTAAGGGTTCAGTGGTGGTCGCGATCGCCTGCTCTGGGTTAAATCCATCCGCCCGAAATCCCGCAAAGGCGCGATCGACCCACTGCTTTACCACTTGAGCCGTGCGCTTGTCTTCTGGCATGGCATCGGTGATCGGTTGCAAACGAGAATGAATTCGCAGACAGCGGGTTTGAGTGTCGTACTGCAAATCGTGGATGTAAACAGTGCGGGCATTAGCATCAGCTTTGAAGATTGGGGTTAAGCCGCCGTTGCATTTGCGAGCTTTATTGGTCTCCCCCACGACTCGCCACTGCTGCATGTTCTCGTGTTCATGCCCACCCAAAATTAAGTCGATCTCAGGAGTGGTCGCGGCGAGTTGCTGGTCTTGTTCTAGAGAGAGGTGGGTCAGGGCCACCATCACATCCGTTTTGCCTTGCATGGCTTTCACCTGATCCTGAGCTGAGGCGATCGCGTCTCGGTAGCGCACATAGTCTTTTTGGTTGCTGTCTAGCGTCACCCCAATCAACCCAACTCGCACAGCGTTGCCTTGCTTGCCTTTCACAGTGAGAATTTGAGACTGCGTGACCCCTGGGAATGCTTTGCCTGCCGCATCGGTGACATTGCCAGAAAACCAGCGAAACTTTGACTCTCGCAAGCGTTGCCGAAACGATTCCTCAGATAAATCAAATTCGTGGTTGCCGAAGGTAGCGTAGTCTAAACCCATCACATTGAGCACAGCGACCATCTGCTGACCTGCTAAGCGTTGTCCGTTGACTTTGGCAGTGCCCAAGGCAGAAGGACTGAAGAAATCACCCGCTAAAACGGTGTAGGTATTGCGGTTCTGGCGCAGAAGTTGTTGGCGCAACGCTGAAACTCTGGCTAACCCGCCGCGCTTGCCGCCTTCGACTGGAGTGATTTCATAAATGTCATTGAGGTGCAGCAAGGTAAAGTTGACGGTTTCGGCCCCAGCAGGACTAGTGAGGCTCAGAGCGAATAGTTGCAATGCTAAGCCATACCATTGCCATCGTTGCTGCATAGATCTCATCCCAATCAAGGCCACCAACTGCTTAGCAACAGTTAGTCGCTCACTGCCATGTCAAATTTCAGGCTACCTGGATTTTGGTGCACGGGGGCTAATTTTAAGTTTTAAGTTATGACTGCGGGTTGGGAGCGATCGCTGCTGGCAGTTTGCGGGGAGCTGCTGAGCTTGATGGGTAGCGTAATTTCAAAGGTGGTTCCCTGCCCTTTCTCGGAAAAACAGGTCAATTGGCCGTGATGTTTTTCTTCCACAATTTGGCGGCTGATCGAGAGCCCCAGCCCAGTCCCGACACCACGGGGTTTGGTGGTAAAGAACGCCTCAAAGATTTTGGCTTGGGTTTCAGCGTCGATGCCAGGGCCATTATCTTGAAAGCGGATGACTACTGAACTGGTATTAGGTTGTTCGGTTGTAATGACTAGCTGTTTAGGGCTGCCTGTGTTTGGTGGCTCTTCCAAAGCATCGATCGCATTACTGAGCAGATTCATGAATACCTGGTAGAGCAGACCGCTGTAGCCCTCAATGTTGGGTATGACCCCGTAGTTGCGCGTCACTGTGATGCCTTTTTTGATGCGGCTACCCAGAATTAACAGGGTGCTGTCAAGGCAAGCGTGTAAATCAACGGTATGGACTTCGGCTTCATCGAGGCGAGAAAAGTTTTTCAGACTCAAGACAATTTGCCGCACTCGGTCAGCGCCCATCTTCATCGATTGCAGTAGCTTGGGCAAATCTTCTTGTAAAAACTCTAAATCCATCTCTTCAGCTTGAGCTTGCACTGCTGGAGGTGGTTGTGGGACTTCCCGCTCGTAGGTTTCGATCAGAGCCAGCAGATCTTCAACGTAGCGGTTGGCGTGCTCTAAGTTGCCATAGATAAAGTTAATCGGATTATTAATTTCGTGGGCGACACCCGCCACCATACGGCCCAAGCTCGACATTTTTTCACTTTGGATTAGCTGCGCTTCTTGCATTTGCTGCTGCTGCAATGCCGCTGCTTGTTGTTCTGCGAGCAGCATTTTTACTTTCTGCGTCAGTTGGTTAAAGGAAGCGGCAAGAATCCCAATTTCATCTGTCGTAGTAACAGGAGCTTCTAAGTCAAAATTAGAGGTCTGAATCGTCTGCTGGGCGACCTGGGTCACGGAGGTGATCGGTTTAGTAATCGCTCGACTGGTATAAAAGGCCAAGAGGCCGCCAATCAAACTAGACAGAAGAATGCTAGCAACAATAATTTCAATCCGGAGGCTCTCCCAGGCAATTAACGCTGCTTTTGCTTGGTTGGACTCCTGGTAAGAATTGTTGATGGTATCGACCAGATCATCCGAAATTCCATCCAGTTGCAAAGCTAAATCGCTATTGGTAAAGCGGAGGAGTTGTTGCTGTAAGGTTTGAAGCTGAGCAGGTGACGGCTCGGACTGCATGACAGGCATGAGCAATTGATTCACCTGCTGAAAATAAGCTTCTGGCACACCTTGATAGGTTTTGACGACATCGGGTAAGCCTTCTCGGTGGTTATCAAATTCCAGGTCAGAGGTGTGCGCGTGCTGCTGTGCTTGCGTCCAAAGCCGATTGATCTCAGCTGCGTGCTTCTGAAAATGCTGATATTCATCTCGCAGGAGGGGCAGATCCTCGGCCAAAGGAATAAATTGTTGTTGATGAGTACGAGCTTGTAGAATCCCTGCTTGTAAGCGATGGAGTAGGCGAATTTCCTCTTCTTCGCGATCGTGCCGCAGGAGAGCTTGATGGTGAAAATAGTCGCCGACAATAAAGCCTATCCCTGTGCCGACGACTGCAACTCCCAGCGCGATCGCATAGCCATAGCTAATTTTGTGACCAATGCTGAGACGATGGCAAATGTTCCTCAGCCATCCTGACTGCGGGCTGGAAGGTAACGGAGAGATTTGCGCGTCTGCTTGAGGCAATTGAGAGTCAAGCTCAGAGTTCATAAGGTCGTGCGCTGAGTCAGAAGTCTGACAAGGATGAGGATCTGCAACTGAGCTGATATAGCTAGAGGTTGCAGACGTGACGCAGGAATCGAGAGAGACTAGCTTAGCTCCCCCTCATTGTATCTACCTGGTTTTGGGACGAGGTGGATCATTTTGCGGGAGGTGCTGCTGCCATTTCGGCCAATTTTGCGGAATTTCTCGACTTGAGTACAATCACCTAGTTAACAAAAATTATGCTTGACCAACCCATTGGGCGGTGATGCTTCAGGTAAATTTTGGTTTTGCGTGACCTCCACATAAATGTGCTCTAACCGCACAGGCTGACGCGCGATCGAATCAATGGGAAGGCCATCAAAAAGGGTCAAAATTTCCTTCAGTTCTAGCGCTTGAGGTAACCAGAAAGCTAAGTCGCGACCATAACGACGCTTGGTGAAACCGAGTTGCTCGGCTCGTGCGATCGCCAATTCCTCATCTGGAGTTTGCACGAGGACAATTTCTTGAGCGGGAATCAGTTGCCGTAGTTCACTTAAGCTGCCTTCGGCGAGGAGACGACCTTGCTTGAGGATGCCAATGCGCTGACACAGCCGCTCTGCTTCATCGAGTAGATGGGTGGTGAGGAGTACTGTAATGCCCTGAGTTTGGAGTTGCCGAATCAAGTCCCAAATTTCGTAGCGGGCTTCAATATCTAGTCCAGTGGTGGGTTCGTCGAGCACGACTAATTTCGGTTGGTGTACCAAAGCGATCGCCATACTCAACCGTCGCTGCATCCCACCACTCAAGGTTTCGGCAGGACTTTTAGCGCGATCAGCTAAACCAACGGCTGCTAAACAATCCTGGACTCGCTGCGATCGCCTTTTGCCCGACAAGCCATAGATCTGAGCAAAGAATTTGAGGTTCTCTTCGCAGGTCAAGCTTTTGTACAGCAAACTCTCTTGGGGCGCTACGCCAATCAGCGGCTTTGTCACTTCCGAAACGAGATGACCGCTAATGCGAATCGTGCCGCTATCGGCTCTGAGCAGGTTGCAGAGAATATTGATCGTTGTCGTCTTTCCAGCACCGTTTGGACCGAGCAAGCCGTAAATTTCTCCCGGTCGAATATGCAGGCTCAAGCCTTGTAGTACCTGCCGCTGACCGTATTGTTTGGTGAGGTTGTCAATTTGCAACACTGGCGTTACAGTCTCCTTTCCATCTGCAACATGCGTTGGTAGGAGAGCCACCCCCCAACTACCATCACAGCGGCACAAGCTACTAGCACCCGAAAGTGAGGGGCGATCGCTGCTAACCCTTTACCATCTGCGGCCACCCCAAACAGCGCTTCATTCATGTGATAAATCGGATTAAACTTCGCAACCTCCAATAACACTTCCGGGAAAAAGCTGGTGGGAATAAAAGCCCCACCTAGAATCAGCAAAGGGACGCCAAAGGCAGATACCAGGGCATTCACATCTTCTGTGCGGCGGGCAAACTGGGTGCCCAAGCAGAAGCCACCACCGACATACGTCATGATGCTGAGTAGAATGATCAGTCCGCCTAACCACAGCGAACCTTGAAACTGCGCCCCTGCGAAAGCGGCCACCAAATAGACCAACAACGTTTGACCCAAGCCAATTAAGCTGTAGGCCAGAAAAATTCCGAGAAAATAGGAGACACCACTGAGCGGGGAAATAGCCAATCGCTTCAGGGTTTGTTGTTCTCGTTCGGCCACAACGGTCGCAATACTGCCGCCCAAGCAGCTAAAAAACAAAGCGGCTCCCACTAGGGTTAACGGAGCAGCCGCTTCAAACGCTTGAGCATTGGAGAGCTGCGTGCGTTCAGCCAAAATTAAGCCGTTGATCAGCAAAATTGAAACTGGGAAGATGCTCCAACAAATCAAGCTGCGTTGTCGCCGCACCAGTTCCAGCACAATGCGCTGTGCCACTGCCAGTGTTTCCCGCCAATATCTCATGAATGCTCAACTGTTTGTAGGAAAGTCGTAGGCTGCTGGGTTCAGGTCAATTGCTGGGGTTCCATCTGCGATTACAAGCCCTAAAGCAGTCCAAAGTGATTTATCAGAGGCTTATCACAAGCTCTAGAGCAAGTCAGAAATTAGATGAGAACTCAAACATAAA
>DATNPE010000677.1:0-3654 GCA_036703355.1 Allocoleopsis sp.
AGGAGCATGTGGAAGTCGTCAAGACCGTAAAATATCAGCGTAATGTCCTGGTTCTGTTTGTGAATTCTATTGCTTCGGTGCATGGCGTAACGGTGCGATCGCAAACCAATGCCCCCAGATACTTCTTCAACCTAGTCGGAGAAGTCAACCAACAATTGTTTGATCTGGCTGACTACCAAGAGAGAAGCTGGCTAGGTCGCTCTATGCCTGTGAAGGCGCTGCGAAGCTTAAAGAAATTGGCGATCGCCAAGTAGTTAGTTCAGCCAGAAATACAGGGTTGCTACCAAGCTTGATGGAAAAGCTACCAAACAGATGACGGAGAAGGCAGGATGAATATATTGGCTGTGATTCCAGCGCGGTACAACTCACAGCGCTTTCCTGGAAAGCCATTGGTAAAAATTGGCGATCGCCCGATGGTGCAATGGGTTTATGAAGCGGCCAAAAGCTGCTCGGCCTTTAGTAAAGTGGTGGTTGCCACGGATGATCAGCGGATCGCCGATTGCGTGCGAAGTTTCGGCGGAGAAGTGGAGATGACCCACAGTGGTCATGCCACAGGCACCGATCGCGTAGCAGAAGTGGCAGAACGCTATCCCCAAATGACAGCAGTTGCCAATGTCCAAGGTGACCAACCTTTTGTGAGCGCTGAAATGTTGACGCAACTGGTGACTCCTTACCTGCAAGGAGAAGCACCAGATATGACCACGTTGGCTTGCCCGCTAGACCCTGACACCGCCTACGCTGACCCCAACTCCGTCAAAGTGATTTGCGATCGCCACAGTCGCGCCCTCTATTTCTCGCGATCGCCGATTCCCTACTTCCGCAATCCTGGCCCTGCTCCGGTGTTTCATCATCTGGGACTGTACGCCTTTAGACAGGATTTTCTGGCTCACTATGCCAATCTAACCCCAACGCCTCTAGAGCACTGCGAAGGACTAGAGCAGTTACGAGTCCTAGAGCATGGCTATGCCATTCGCGTTTGTCAGACCCAGCAGGCAGTGCCTGAAATCAACACGCCAGAGGATCTGGTGCAAGCTCAATCCTTCATTGCTAAGAGTGTGGTAGCACGATGATTCAAACTCAAATTACCGATTCGATCACGATTGGCGATGGTTGCCCCCTAGCCCTCATTGGTGGGCCTTGTGTGATTGAGTCCGAGGACTTCACGCTCAAAATGGCCGAGCAAATTGCCCAAGTTTGCGATCGCCTCGGCATCTCCTTCATCTTCAAGTCTTCCTTTGATAAAGCCAATCGCACCGCGATCGACTCTTTCCGAGGGCAAGCTCTGGATGAAGGGCTTAGGGTCTTGCAACGGGTCAAGCAGGAAATTGGCGTGCCTGTGCTAACTGACATTCACGAAAGCTGCCAAGCGGCTCCAGTGGCAGAGGTGGTGGATGTGCTGCAAATTCCTGCATTTCTTTGCCGTCAGACTGATCTACTGGTGGCCGCTGCCGCTACAGGCCGTGTCGTCAACGTCAAAAAAGGTCAGTTTCTCGCCCCTTGGGACATGAAGAACGTGGTTCGCAAGCTGGAAACAGCCGGAACCAAGCGGATTCTCTTGACTGAGCGGGGTACCAGCTTTGGCTACAACACCCTAGTGGTGGATTTCCGGGGTTTGCCTCAGATGCGAGAGTTTGGCTATCCCGTGGTCTTTGATGCAACGCACAGTGTGCAAATGCCAGGGGGCCAAGGCAACAAATCTGGAGGGCAGCGCCACTTTGTTCCATATCTTGCTAGAGCTGCTGCCGCGATCGGGGTGGATGCTTTGTTTATGGAGATTCATGAGAATCCTGACCAGGCGCTGAGCGATGGCCCTAACATGATTCCCTTGGCGCAGCTAGAAGCAGTTCTGAAGCAAATTTTGAGTGTCCGCTCGGCCTTAGAAGTCGCTCCCACCGTAGACTTACCATGACAGCCATTTCACAAGCTGAGCTAGCTGCCCGCCTAGCACAGGTTCGACTTTTAGCCCTGGATGTAGATGGGGTGCTGACGGACGGTGGCCTTTACTACACCGAAAGTGGAGAAGTGCTACGGCGTTTCAATATCAAAGATGGTCAAGGGCTAAAGCTGCTGATGCAAGCAGGGATTGAAGTCGCCATTATTACAGCGAAGTCTTCCCTCTCCACATTACAGCGGATGAAAGATTTGGGTATCGCTCACACTTACCAGGGCGTTGAGGACAAATTGGCGATTTTGAAGGAACTCTGCGAGAAATTAGGGCTTTCACTCTCCCAGGTTGCCTATGCAGGCGATGATGTCAACGACTTAGAAGTGATGCACAGCGTAGGTTGCCCGCTTACCGTCGCAGATGCGATGCCTGCTAACCAAGCTTGTGCCCTGTATGTTACCCAGCTACCAGGCGGACAGGGTGCAGTTCGAGAAATTTGTACTTTATTGCTGCAATTCTGTTCCTAATCACAATTCCCTACCTGAGAAAATGTCAAACCCTACTGTTGTAAAAAGAGTTGTTGGTTGTTTTGGGAGCAGTCAATTGATTACGGCTCTGACTGTTCTCAGGTGTCGAGAGCAAGAGCAACAACATCTAAACTACGAGTACAAAAATTACCTCGTGATTTACGATTTGCTCTCTCCTAAGGGCCAAATTGATGATTTTGCTGCCTTGGTGCAAGAAATGGCCGAACTAGCCTGTTCTTGGGAAGCCATTGTTTATCTAAAACCTGAGCAGCTTGAGACGCTCAAATACAAACTCAACTTTTCTAAACCAGCGGAAATCTTTAGCTGCATTCACCAACTCATCGGTACTGAGCAAGCAGACGAAATTTACCTCTGTCGTAATTGGACGACAGGAGATGAACTATTAACCAATAGCTATTTAGAAGCCGATAGAATCTGCTACGGTGATGGTTTGGGTGTTTATTTGCCTGAATCTTATTTTCTCAATCGTTTAGCCGCTTACATCCCTCAAGCAGAACAGAGCCATTGGCATAGACTGCTGAGACAATGGTTCAAAAATAGTAAAGAGAGTTTGAAAGCAGCTCTGGGCCTAAAAACTATCCTCAAGACAATCCCTTTTGATCGCGGCTACTTTTTCTTGCCAAATGCGTTGGGTGAAGGGCCATCCATGCCAGCGACTACGATTCCGCCAGAGATCGCTCTAGAGGTAATGCAGCGCTTCAAAAACTTATTGGAACCTGCTTTAGTAGTACGGTTGCAAGCTCTGACAGCCAATCGACCTGTGATGATTTTGCTAACAGCAAATCATGCTGAACAAGAACGCACAACGGTTGAGAATGAAATTTTAGCTTATAAAGCTTTCCTGCAAACTCAAAATCCAGCACCAGGAACAGTGTTGCTGATTAAACCTCATCCACGGGATGCAGGAGCTAAAATTCAGCAACTCAAAGCTGAATTAAGTGATTTATTTGATGATATTTATATCCTGACAGAAGCTAGCTTGTTTTTTATTCCTTTCGAAATTTTCCTGATCAATACTTTTGTGGATCAAGAGCTAGCCGTTGATTCAAATGTCAAGATTATTACTTTTAGTAGTGCTTGCCTGTCTCTAGAATTATTCTTTAAAGCAAAGCCTGTGGTTGGTTTTGGCTCTGCGATCGTCCAGCAATATTTCTACGAGCACTGTGTTAGCAGTAGAGTCCAACATGAAGCAGATTTATTGTCTGCCCTGGCAAAAATTCA
>DATNPE010000678.1:0-5881 GCA_036703355.1 Allocoleopsis sp.
GCTGCAATGTCAGTTAACACCGTTAGATCTGGCTGCTTTTTGTCGCCAACTGTTTGACGAACTCCGATTTGGCTCAGACGAGAAATATCAATTTCGCTTCTCTCAACGAGGTGAATTACCTCAAGCCCTGTGGGATGAAAACTTTCTCCGCCACATCTTGAGCAACCTCCTCTCCAACGCCATCAAATACTCACCTGCGGGCGGCCTGGTGCAGTTTGAGTTGATCGCGCAAGAGACCACGCTCACCGTTCAGATCCAAGACCAAGGCATTGGTATCCCCCCTGAAGACCAACTCCGCCTGTTTGAACCGTTTTATCGAGCTAGAAATGTCGATAACATTCCGGGCACAGGCTTGGGGCTGGCGATCGCTAAAAAATGTGTAGAAGCCCACGGGGGCCAAATCTCAGTGCAGAGTGAAGTGGGTGTTGGCACGACATTCATGGTCAGATTGCCCATCTGGAAAGCGGTCTAAACACAGCTCTGAAGGAGAGTAGAAACTCCACAACGATATAGCCAGATTAATTTCTTGAGCAATCGTTGCCACACCATTCAGGCTCTACTGGCTACAATGAGCCATTCATTATCAATGATTTATGCAGAAAATTTTCACTGCTCACGAACCTCATACTCTATTTGCTAACCAACCGACTGTTTCGGTGCAGGCACTCTTCTTAGGTGAGCGGATTGACATCAAAGTTTTGGAAAAAGGCGATCGCTTAGCCGTTTTGCCCTTAGTGGTGAAAGCGGGAGCCCTGGGCTGTGCGGTGCTGTTTCGCTATGGAGCGGTTGTACTTTTTAACCTGACTCCAACAGAAACCGATGATTTTTTAACCATGCTCAAACCCTCGGTGATTGAACCGTTTGAGCAACCGGAAACAGAATCAGATCAAATGCAGCTCCATCCTGCCGATGCGTCTCGTGTCAAAGATGGCATTATTCTCTTGAGCGAGTTTACGGTCGAGCGGTTGCAACTGGTCGCGGATGTTTTAGCCAAAAGTGTGGTTCTGTCTCACTACGAAGCCAGTATTGCTGACTTTTTCGATCGCATTGAACCGTTGGCTGCGGATTTGCAATATCGAGGCCGAGGCAAGCGCCAAGACCGCGAACTCCTGCGTCACATCGGCGGCACGCTGTTGATTCAGCACAAAATGGTGGGGCTGGTGGCATTGGGCGAAAAGCCAGAAACTCTCTGGGAGCGGCCAGAATTGGAACGGCTCTACCTCCGCCTAGAAGATGAGTACGAAATTAGTGAACGCAACTCGGCTTTACAACGCAAGCTGGAATTGATTTCTCGCACCGCCGAAACTGTACTCGATCTGCTGCAACGCAACAGTAGCCAGCGGGTGGAGTGGTACATTGTGATTTTGATTGTGGTCGAAATTCTCCTGACCTTATACGAGTTGTTCTTTCGGGGTTAGCGTATCGCCAAGGTCGTCAGGGATGGTATTGGGATGACCTTGCGGCTCCCAGTCAACCATGCGGCTCCAATCGCTTCACAATTGCCAGGACAAACAGTGTCATCAGAGCCGCAATTAAGCTGAGGGCGAGCAAACCACAACCTGCGGCAATGCCTAAACCCGCTGAAACCCAGATGGCCGCAGCAGAGGTAAGCCCTCGAACCCGCACTTGCTCTGATTTCTGCTTTGCCTGCTGCAAAATTTCCCCTGCTCCTAAAAAGCCAATTCCCGCCGCAATCCCTTGAATCACACGGCTGAGCGCATCGGCACTTGCTTCCACCTGCCCTAATTGAATCGGAATTAAGACCAAAAGGGCAGAGCCAAAGCTGACGAGCATGTGGGTTCTCAGGCCAGCAGCTTTATGTTGAATTTCTCGCTCAAAGCCGACAAGGGCACCTACTAGTAGAGCCAAACTTAGCCTGACGACAATATCCAGTAAGGCATCTGTAGTGATCGGATGAATAGCAGTCAAGGTTCACCAATTGGGAGTCAGAGGAGTGATCTCAGAGATCGTAGCTCTCCACTGCAATATTTTTTGAGTTTTTATAGGGCTAGGCCGATCGCTGGCACCGCTTTTAAGAGCCAATGCGGGTAGGCTCCAAGTGACTCTGCCTATTGAAACCACTCAGCGATCGCTTCTGGAATCGTACCGCCATCAAACCAACCTAGCTCTGTTGTCCATGCGATCGCTCTTGAATCAGTACAATAAAATTTACTAATAGTTACTTTTCTAAACATTTGAATAAATTAAGAGAAGTTCATTCTAAGATAGGGCTACAGTCAAAGCCTTTCATTTAGGGGAGTCTAATTCTTCCTCTAAAGAATAAAAGCAGAGAAAGGGCGCAGACAGGGGTGAGTCAGGTGCATCTCCGAGTCCAATTGTTTTGTGTGCCAACATCATCTCAATCATGCCAAGTTTTGCGAGATCGATTTAGGGCATAGGACGACGTAGTGGTTGGCAGGAGGGAATAGTGTACCTAGACATTCAGACAGCAGCGGCAAATCAAGTAACGGGAAGCTCTGGTGAACCTTTACTAGATCCTTTTTTCACACTGTCCCCAGACCTGCTTTGTATCGTTGGCTTTGATGGCTATTTCAAACGCTGCAATCCTACCTGCGAGAAAACTTTAGGTTACACCGCTGACGAGTTGCTGGGCATTCCTGCTATGCGGTTTGTCCACCCTGGCGATCGCG
Source organism: Allocoleopsis sp. (assembly GCA_036703355.1). GTDB lineage: Bacteria > Cyanobacteriota > Cyanobacteriia > FACHB-46 > FACHB-46 > Trichocoleus. Next base: position 2,652 of record DATNPE010000678.1, read on the forward strand.
CCTTGACCAAAGCTTATATTCAGCAACTCCTCCTCGGCTCTGAACCGATTTGCTTTGAGAGTCGCTGTCTGTGCAAAGACGGTTCTTACCGTTGGCTGTCTTGGAAAGCCCAAGCTGTGCCAGCGCAAAAACTGATTTATGCTACTGCCCACGACATCACCGAGCGCAGGCGATCGGCTAAGCGGCTCCGCTCTAGCGAAGAAAGGCTGCAACTGTTGATTGAGAGCATCAAAGACTACGCCATCTACATGCTCGACTCCGATGGCCTAGTAATTAGTTGGAATACAGGCGCAGAGCGGATCAAAGGCTATAGTGCTGACGAAGTGATTGGGCGGCATTTCTCTTGTTTCTACCCCCCTGAGCAGGTGCAAGAAGGCAAGCCTGCTTGGGAATTGCAACAAGCTGCGGCTCTGGGGCAGTGCGAAGTAGAAGGCAAACGGGTGCGTCGCGATGGCTCTACCTTCTGGGTCAATGCCGTCATGATTGCCCTCCGGGATAGCAAAGGTCAGCTTCAAGGATTTGCCAAAGTGACGCGCGACATTACCGAGCGCAAACAATCCGAGGCGATTCTACAACGAGCCTTTGATCAGTTAGAAAAGCGGGTCCACGAGCGAACCAGTGAGCTGTTTCAAGCAAATTTACTCCTGAAGCAAGAAATTGTGGAGCGGGAGCAGGTAGAAGCAGCGCTGCGGCAATCGGAAGCTCAACTGAAGCAGCAAGCCCAACAGTTAGAAGCTGCTTTATATGAACTACAACGCACCCAATCGCAACTGGTGCAATCAGAAAAAATGTCTAGCTTGGGTCAGTTGGTGGCAGGAGTAGCGCACGAAATCAACAATCCCGTCAGCTTTATCTACGGCAATGTCAAGTATGCCGACGAATATATCCAGACGGTGCTACATTTGCTGACCCTCTATCAGCAACAATGTCCTCACCCCAGCGGGGAGCTAGAAGCTGCTTTAGCAGGGATAGATTTAAACTTCCTCATAGCAGATCTCCAGAAGCTGCTGCAATCGATGAAAGTTGGAGCTGAGCGGATTCGAGAAATTGTCTTGTCTCTGCGTAACTTCTCGCGTTTAGACGAAGCTGAAATGAAAGCAGTGAATATTCATGAAGGACTGGATAACACCCTTTTAATTCTCAAAAATCGCTTCAAAGCGAATGCAAATCAGCCTGAAATTACTGTACTGCGCGATTATGGAGAACTGCCGCTGGTAGAGTGCTACGCTGGACAGCTCAATCAGGTGTTTATGAATATTCTCAGTAACGCCATTGATGCTTTAGAGACAACCTGCCAAAAGCAAACCCATCAGTGTCAACCTGGTACGATTCATATTTGCACAACAGTTCAACCAAATAACTGGGTGGTGATCCGCATTGCTGACAATGGTCCTGGTATGAGTGAAGCGGTGCAGCGACGGCTTTTTGATCCATTTTTTACGACAAAGCCCGTGGGTCAAGGGGTGGGCTTAGGGCTATCGATTAGCTATCAAATTGTGGTGGAGAAGCATGGTGGCTACCTCAAGTGCCATTCGATTCCAGGTCAAGGGACAGAATTTGTGATCGAAATTCCTAGTGCTGCGGCCCTCAGAACCAAGCACTCTACTCAACCCAACTTTGTGCAACCGCGATCGCCAGAACTGCCAGAACCAAAAGCGCCAGCCGTTGACCCAATCTCCACCAAACAGTGTAATGTCGTCCCACGGTAAAATTGGACAACGATTCAGTTAGGTAAGGAAGTCGCACGCATGGGTGTGTCTATCGAGGTCAATGGCGAGAATTTTGCGGCTGAGGTGGTGCAAAAGTCTTACGAGCAGCCTGTGGTGGTGGACTTTTTTGCTCACTGGTGTGGCCCCTGCCAAATGCTCAAACCGTTGCTGGAAAAGTTGGTGCAGGAGTACGATTTCATTTTGGCTAAGGTAGACATTGACCGCAGCCCCGATCTAGCCAATACCTATGGAGTAGAGGGAGTTCCAGATGTCAAAATCTGGATGCAAGGCCAGATGCGCGATGGCTTTGTCGGGGTTTTGCCAGAACCTCAGCTGCGATCGCTGTTAAATGAGTTGAACTTGAAATCGGAGCTAGAGCAAGGGCTAGACTCCCTACAAATCGCCATGCAAAGGGGCGATGTTACTAGTGCGAAACAATTGTTACAAAGCTTAAGTGAGAAATATCCAGAGGATCGCCGTCTAATTTTGGCAGGTGCCAAGTTTTTGATTCACCAAAACAAGGTCGAGTCAGCGGCCAAGTTACTGAGTGTAATTCAAGCAAATGAGAAAGCGTATTTCGCTCAAGCTCAAGCGATGAAAGCACTGATTCAGTTTCAGCAAATTGCAGCAGAGGCTGTAATTGAAAATGAGTTAGATGAGATATTTTTTAAGGCAATTCGTTTGACTTTAGCAGAAGATTATGCAGCAGCCTTGCCACTGCTTTTAGATTTGGTGAGTCGCGATCGCAAATACCGGGGAGATGGTGCAAGGAAAGCCATGATCACTGTTTTTGATCTCCTGGGTGATGAGCATCCTCTGACAAAAGAGTATCGCAAACAATTGATGCTAGCGCTTTACTAGCGGTCTATTACAACAATTTAGAGCGATCGCGCCCGCTCCCTTACTAATAAGTTAGTAAGTCTATTTGACACGTTTCTTTAGACTTAAGTAACTAACCTAATTTTGAACTTTGAGCTTGTACTGTTTACTAGGACTGAGATCGAAGGACTTGCGATCACTGAATCTTAGTCCAGCTTTCTCTAGAAAGAACACCCCAAAGACGTATATTTAATAACTCTTCAACCCCAGCGATCGCCAAATTTTGCGAGTAGAATTAAGAATGAGTTCCTCACAAATACCGAGGACAATTTGGAAACTGTATAAAAATATTGTTTGAAATTGGTTTATTACAAGTGGAACCATCTTTTTTCACAATCTATCAAACTCAATCAGGCATTGAGTTACGTCCTGGCTGTGATGACTCATCCGCAGAGGCACGTTTGATTTGTACCTACAAGTCTTACGAGTCTGCTTACGAAACAGCCCAGCTCATCGCTCACAACCGCAGTATGCCGCTGATTGATTGCGTCTATGCTAATCATGGTCCCTAGACCATTGTGTTCATTGAGCGTCTAGTCGTCTCAACCTCACCCATGCGGCTCCCAGGAGCAGCGCTACAGCTTGAATCCAGTAATTGCCGCCAGCTGGGTGAATGCCACTTGGAATATTGAAGCTACCCAA
>DATNPE010000679.1:0-6097 GCA_036703355.1 Allocoleopsis sp.
TCATCAAGGCGAATAGGGTGTCCATCGCGAAAACTGGGACACCGTGCACTTTGGCGACTTCGCGATCGAAACACCAAAATAGCAAGGGGCGATAGAAGATGAAGACCAGGCTCAGCAACAGCACCGTGACGCCTGTGACCACCCAAAGGTCGGTTGGGGTAATGCCTAAGACATTGCCAAAGAGAGCTGCTTCAAAGCTTTGGGTGAAGTTGCGATAGGTGCTGATGATGGCAACACCTAGGGCAAAGCTAGCGGTAGTGACGATCCCGATCGCGGCATCAGAGTAAATTTTGCGGCCTGTAAGGTACTGAATTAGCAGCGCGGTGGCAAAGCCCCAAACGCCAGAGCCAATATAAAAGTTGAAGCCTAAAACATAACTGATAACAGCGCCTCCCAAAATGGCATGGGATAAACCGTGAGCAATATAACTCATGCGCCGGGTCGTAATATAAACCCCCATGACACCACACAATAGCCCTGCCATCATTCCTACCCACATGGCTCGACTAAAGAACTCGTACTGGAAGGGTTTGAGTAGGAAATCCATAAGCAATTTAGAACACAGCGCCAGAATACAGGGCAGAAATTAAGCAGATTTGGAAGGCAGAGAGTGATGCAGGGCCGGGGGCAAGTTGTCTTGCATTTCGTGTAGCAGCGAGGTGGCCCCACTGGCAACCAAAATGCGGTCTTGTTGCCGAAACACCACCATTTCGCCTCGGAAGGTTTTCCCTAGCGCTTCTGGAGTAAAAACATTTTTGGGTGGGCCTTGACAGATCAGGCCGTGGTTGAAGCAGATTACCCAGGGCAGGTGAGTAGCGACTGAATTGAGATCATGGGTAGAAATTAAAATGGCTAAGCCTTGCTGTCCCAACTCGGCTAACAAATGTAGTAACTCGTGCTGGACATGTAAGTCGGAACTGCTGGTTGGTTCATCGAGCAAAACAATTTGCGGATCGCCAACTAAAGCTCGTGCCAGGAAGACTCGCTGCTGTTGTCCGCCGGATAGTTCGCCGATGGGCTGACGAGCCACATGCTCAATGCCGACGCGACTGAGTAATTCTCTGGCCTTGGTGCGATCGCAACGGGAGGGCCAAGGCCAGAGCCTTTGCTGGCGGTAGCGCCCCATCATCACCACTTCTTCTGCGGTCACGGGGAAACCCCAGTCCACCGTTTCCACCTGAGGAACATAACCCACTCCTACAGGGGAAGCTCCTGACTTTAAGCGGCGTCCTTGATACCAAACTTCGCCAGCCCAAGGATGGAGCAGCCCGACTATTGTCTTGAGTAACGTGCTTTTACCGCTTCCTGAAGGCCCCACTAAGCCTGAAAATTGGCCTGGATATAGGGCGAAATTGATATCGGTGAAAATGGGTTGGCTTTGATAGCCACAGGCAAGATGTTTAACTTCCAGCAAAGGTTGCATGTGTTGTCCCTTATGGCTTGGCTTGAGCAGTCGCAGTTGGCCCGACGATGTTGGCAGTTTCTAGACTGTTGACCAGGCTGGGATCGCCACCCAGGTTTCTTGCCAAGATTTGCAGGTTTTCCACCATCATGCCGATGTAAGTGTGTTCGGGGTTGGTGTTCTCCATTGCATTGGCCGAACCTTCTCCGGGTAAGTCGTCATCACTGGTGTTGTCAGTTTTGACATTGGCCTCGCGAGCAATCTGTTCTTCCACCTTGCTGGGAAACACTTCTGAACCAAAAATGGCAGGGACTTTGCTTTCCCGGATTTGATCGATTAGCTTGGCAACATCCTGGGCCGAGGGTTCATTAAAGTCGGAGGGTTGAATGGCTCCGATCACCTCAACGTCATATTCTCTGGCCCAGTAAGCCCAGGAGTCATGGTAGGTGAGTAGTTTCCGGTTTTCAGGTGGAATACTGGCGACGACTTTACGGGTCACTTGATCGAGCTGATCGAGTCGTTGTAGATAGTTCTTGAGGTTGGTGGCGTAATAGTCGGCTCCCGCAGGGTCTAAAGCAGTGAGCTGCTCAGCCGCTTGCCGTGCATAGGCCGCTGCATATTTGGGGTTGACCCAGAGGTGAGGATTCGGCTTGCCGCCTTCTTTGGGGAAGCTGGCATCAAAGATCCATTGGTCTTGGGTAATGGTGTTAGTCCCAACTTCGTAGATTTTCGTGTCTTGGGGCTTAGCGGCCTCAGCTAACTTGAGGGTGGGGACTTCTAGCTGCAAGCCGTTAGCAATAATTAGATCCGCTTGCTTGATCAGTTCACCATCGGAAGGGCGAGGCTCGAAGGTGTGTGAATTGGTGCCTTCCGGGACAATGCCTCTCACTTCCGCGCGATCGCCCGCAATATTACTCACAATATTTGTTAGCGGGGCCACGGTGGTGACGACAACGGGTTTGCCTTGAGCTTGGCGATCGCTTGACTGACCCGCTTGAGTCGAGGTGGCGGCGGTTGAACCGGGTGAACTAGGAGAAACCGTTGAATTCTGAGCTGCGTTGCAGCCTACTAGTAGCAAACTGAGAAGCGACAGAACGGCAAAAGTTTTCATCCTGACTTTACCTTTGCGGGGGGCATAGAAAATTAGAGCTTTAGCTTGCTTAAACAAGCAATCCCCCGCCGGGGCATCCTGAAGCTAATTTTTAGGTTCTTAAGGATAAATTTGCTTTTATTCTGTCAAAAATCTCTCTAAAGAAAGAGCTTATCTCAAGTAATGCTCTGAATGTTATCGTTTCATGTCAAGTTGATCACAATTGCTTAAAAGCCTGAGAATGCCTAACGACTAGAGTTGCGGCTATCAAGAACCAAGGCTTTATTCGGTGAGATTTTAATAGTGAGCGAAAGCAAGCTCAAAATTCAAGTCAGGCGATCGCGATGCCTACAGATACCACCGCTTGGAGCCAGTCGCTCAGCGGAGTGGCAGAGAAGTGAATTAAAGTAGAGGCAGGCTCACATCGCCCTATCAGTGTGACTTTGATTTCTTTAGGTTGAGAATTCGTGCAGTTATTGCATTCTGTCCCATGTCACTGCTAGCTTCTGTGCGTCGCTATGGCCAACCCACTCTCCTGGTTGCCCTCTGCTTAATGGCTGTTTTGTTTGTCTCCGGCGAGACTGCTGCTACTTTGGCGCTTCCCGCTGTTTCTGCTCCCCCTAATGCTAAAACGAAGACCGATATGAAGCAGTCTGCTGTTATGCCTGCTGCCTTGACTCAGGGTGTACGCAAAACTGTCCTAGATAATGGTTTAACTGTTCTCACCAAAGAACTCCATACGGCTCCGGTGGTCACGGTTCAGGTCTGGTATCGTGTGGGTTCTCAAGATGAACCTGCGGGCCTGAATGGGATTTCCCATCTGCTAGAACATTTGATGTTTAAAGGGACTAGTAATCGACCAATTCAGTTTGGCCGTTTGTTCAGTGCTTTGGGTAGCCAGTCGAATGCCTTTACCTCCTTTGACCAAACGGCCTACTATGGCACGGTAGAACGCGACAAGCTGCCAGCGCTCCTAGTTTTGGAAGCCGATCGCATGAGAAATGCGCTGATCAATCCAGAGCAGGTTCAGAGTGAGAAGCGGGTCGTGATTTCGGAACTACAGGGCTACGAAAACGAGCCTGGATACCGCCTAGACCGTGCGGTACGGAAAGCAGCCCTGCCCCAACAATCCTATGGCTTGCCCATCGGTGGCACCAAGGCAGATGTAGAAAGCTTTACGGTGGAGCAGGTTCGAGACTACTACCAAACCTACTACAGCCCCAGCAATGCCACACTTGTGATTGTGGGAGATTTTGAGACGGAACCCACCTTGCAAGCCGTCACATCAGCCTTTGGCCAAATTCCTAACCTTGCTAAGGCTGGAGCTACTAAGCCCGCTACAACGGTAGGCAAAGCTCCGATTGCCGCTAAACCAACTGCGATCGCTGCTAAAGCGCCGCCTAAGGCTCCCATTATGTTGCGAGAACCGGGAAGTGCGGCTTTGTTACAAGCAGTTTATCCCTTGCCGAATCTAAGCCATCCCGATGTGCCCGCGCTGCAAGTGATAGACTACATTTTGACTGGAGGCCGTAGCTCGCGGCTGTATCAAGCGCTGGTGGAATCAGGTTTGGCTAGTGAAGCGGGGGGGTATGCGGCCAACTTACTTGCTTCTGGTTGGTATAGCTTGTCGGTGACAGCCGCTCCTGAGAAGAAGCTCAATCAAATTGATCGCGTCTTGCAGCGATCGCTCGCCGATCTCCGCGACAAACCTGTGAGCGAGGCAGAACTCCAGCGCGCCAAAAACCAATTACTCGCTTCCCGGTTGTTGCAAAACCGAGATGTCACCAGTCAGGCCATGCAGTTGGCTGATGACCAAAGCGTGGCAGGAGATTACCGTTATAGCGATCGCTTGTTGGCCGCGATCGCCAAAGTCAGTGCAGCCGATGTGCAGCGCGTCGCCCAAACTTACTTCCAACCTGCCAGTCGTACCGTTGGCTTCTTTGAACCGACACAACTGCAAGCAGACGCAGGTGGAACTGGAGCCACAGCCACTCAAACGACAGAACATTTTAGTGCGGGTGAACCTGTCGATCCAGCGGAGCTAGAGCAATATCTACCAGGCACGGAGGCAACCTCTACTTCCAATAGTCAAGCGCTGCCCGAAGCAGTCACGCTAGAAAATGGCTTACGCATCTTGCTGCTACCTGACACCAGCACTTCCACGGTGACGCTGAGTGGGCACATTGCGGCTGGGACAGAGTACGACTCCAATGCCAAGGCAGGACTCGCTGACCTAACGGCAGAAAACGTGATGAACGGCACCAAAACCAAAGATGCTCTGACATTGGCGAAGACTTTGGAAGACCGGGGAGCCGATTTATCCTTTGACACCAATCGCGAAGGGGTGATGATCGACGGCGATGGCTTAGCCACCGATCTACCTTTGTTAGTGCAAACCTTGGCCGATGTGCTGCAAAACGCTTCTTTCCCTGCCGATGAGCTGGAGCTGAGTCGCCAACGCGCTTTAATCAATTTGCAAGAACAATTGGATGATCCCCGTTCTCTGGGTCGCCGTGAGTTTCAACAGGCTGTCTATCCAAAAAATCATCCTTTCCATAGCTTCCCGACCCGTGAGGGTCTGAAGCAAATTTCTCGTGATGATGTGGTGCAGTTCTACCGCACTCACTATCGACCAGAGAAAACGACTTTAGCGTTAGTGGGTAACTTTGACCCCGCTGAAGTGCGATCGCTGCTGCAAAAGCAGTTGGGTAACTGGAAAGCTCCAGGGCAAGCCCCAAAGCTCACCTTCCCGCCTGTGCCTGCCCCTAGCAAAGTGACGTATTTAACTGCGCCTTTGCCTGGAAAAACTCAATCGGTGACTTATTTGGGCTATCAAGGGATCGATCGCCAAGATCCGCGCTATTACGCCGCTTTGGTCCTGAATGAGATTTTGGGGGGCAGCACGCTTTCGAGCCGTTTGGGAACCGAAATTCGCGATCGCCAAGGCCTGACCTACGGCATCTACAGTTTCTTCCAAGCGGGTACCTCAGCGGGACCGTTCTTAATCTCGATGCAAACCGCACCTGAAGACTCGCAACGGGCGATCGCCAGCACCTTGGCTTTGCTGAAACAGATGCGAGAGCAGGGAGTCACTGCCTCTGAAGTGGCTTTAGCCAAGCAATCGCTCGCCAGTGGCTATCCGGTGGAACTGTCTGACCCGGAAACTCTGGTTGACCAAATGCTGATGAATGCGGTGTATGGCTTGCAGCGAGACGAGTTGCGCCAATTTAGCGACAAAATCCAAGCGGTGACTGTCGATCAGGTAAATCAAGCGATTCAAGAATTGCTGCGGCCCGATCGCTTGGTGGTCGTCACCGCAGGCTCACCTACAGCAGCCAAGCGCTAAAAACCTTGGTCTAGCCCCTAGCCCCTTCCCTCCTGAGCTTGCTTCCCCGTAGGGGTGGGAAGGGGAGCAATCGTCAAAGTTGCATCTCCCATAAGTTGAGGGATGGAGAAGAGGCTAGGCGAGGGATAATTGGCTTAGATTGAGTTTAAGGATACGGTGTAACGGCACAGAAGGCAGGAATCGGTCTGCTGTCCTACAGCAAATTGGGTTAACTTAGATTAAAGCTAAGCTTCGATTACTACCCAACTCGCGCTCGGTT
>DATNPE010000680.1:0-3714 GCA_036703355.1 Allocoleopsis sp.
TAAATGCTTCAGTTCAACAATTTCAAGATGTTTTTCTATACTCTCCTTCATCCAAGCTTTTAGAGAAAATTCAGCAGGAACGCAATTATAAAACAAGTGTTGTAGTTGGGCCTTCTCAATGGTTTGAAGACCGCAATTTTCTTTACCGCTTGCAATCTAACTCTGGGGTTGATAGCTAGCCATTACCCGCCCTGCACCTCGCAACTGTCGATAGTAAGCTTGGCTCACAGTGTCTCCTTGCTCAGACAGATAATCGATCCCAATGCCGTTACGGCCTTGCTCCTTGCCAGAGCTATGGATATAAGCATGATCCCCGATGTATAAACCCACATGAGTTGCCTTTTCTGGAGGTCCAAAAAACACGAGATCTCCAGGGAATAACTCGGCGATCGCAATCGGTTGTGTAAAGGCTTCCTGCTGATAAGCATCTCTGGGTAATCGAATCCCTACAGAGGCAAAAGCCGCCTGCATTAACCCCGAACAATCATAATTTGGCCCCACCGTACCGCCCCAAAGATAATCATTCGGTTGCTTCATGGCCTCGTGAGCAAAAGCGATCGCCTCTGGCAGTCGCGCTTGAATTTCCGCTTCTGTGAGGCTGATCGGCTGGTAAGGTGCAGTTGCCACCACCAATTCGGCAATATCCTCAACCCGCAACCACCCTGGATAGTCATCCTCACACAAACATACTTGAACAGCGGTTCTAGGAGCGTCTAGCGTTTCGGGCAAAGCCAAAATTCGCAGATGTCTGCCTGCTGCCGCTTGAGTGGCGAGGCGATCGCTTTCTGGCCCATCGTAAAGATTTAGGTGGGCTTGACACTGATATTCAACTGGGGAGGAGTCAGGGCGAAACGCTGCTTGTAAATCTGTCAGGGAAACCATTGCTCAAGAATTGGGTGGGAATCGGCACTTAGTTATTATGCATTCGGGTTCTGAAACCAGGTACGGTGGAGAAGTGCTCATTCTGGCGCTATGCCGAATTAGTTGTCTCCCTACGGGTTATCCTGCGGCAACCGACTCCTACCTTATTGAGTTCATCGATATTGAGTTCACCGATCAAGTCAAATGACATTCTTCCGTAAAGACGAACAACTCCAATCTCTGGGCGATCGCGTCCTTGAAACGACCTGGGCCGAATTTCCAGGTTTAGCTCGCAACCAAATTGCCTTAACCTGGATTGTCTACGATGCGCCAGTCCCTGTGAATACAGGTGGGGCCTTAAGCCCGGAAGCCTTTTGGCACCATGAAGTGAGGGGGTTCAGCTATCGCGGGGTGGAGCGGATCTACCCAGCCAGTGTGGTCAAGTTGTTCTATCTGGTGGCGATGCATGAATGGCTGGAAAAAGGCATGATTCAGCCTTCAGCGGAGTTAGAGCGAGCCGCTCGTGACATGATTGTGGACTCTAGCAACGATGCCACCAGCTTAGTGGTTGATGTTTTGACAGGTACTACCAGTGGCCCAGAACTACCACTCGGCCCCTTTGAGACTTGGAAGCAGCAGCGCAATTTGGTCAACCGCTATTTCCAGTCGTTGGGCTGGCCAGAACTAGAGACGGTCAATATCAATCAGAAAACTTGGTGTGACGGTGCCTATGGTCGGGAGCGGGCTTTCTTGGGAGAACTGATGGAAAACCGCAACATGCTGACCACAGAAGCCAGTGCCCGTCTAGTCCACAGCATTGTTGGCGGGGTGGCGGTCTCCTCGGAGCGATCGCAAGCCATGATGGGCTTGATGAAGCGCAGTCTAGATCCACAGGATTTGGCCGCCGATCCCGAAAATCAAGTCACGGGTTTCTTGGGTGCAGGGGTGCCACAGAATGCTCAAGTTTGGTCTAAAGCAGGACTCACCAGCCAAGTTCGTCATGATGCCGCCTATATTGAGTTGCCTGGTAACCAACCTTACCTCCTGGTTGTATTTACAGACGGCAAAGCTCACAGCCAGAATGAAGCCATTTTGCCATTTGTATCCCAACAAATCGCGGCTGTTATGGGAGATCTCAGCGCTGCTACAGCTTAACCACACAACTGAGCCTCCCGTAAATTGCAAGTAACGTTTGCTACAGGCCGACAGCTGCAATAAAACGCTCTGAGCAGAATCTACCTCTTAAGAATGTGGCAAAATTGTTCAAAATTTCCTAAATTGACGCTATGGCGGCCAATTTGCCGATACATTCACATATAGCAAAAGATAAACGTGAGCTAGCTAAACGCTTAGGTTGATCTAAGTTTTAGTTCAAGACACCTTGAGGAGTGCCTGTGAATACTACTTTTTTTGGACGTGTTTCTTCTCTACTAAGCCTCAGCGCTCTATTGATGGTTTGCGGCACCTTGTCAGCCCAAGCAGAAACTTCAACTGCGGTAGAAGCGGCTACGGCTGCTCAACCAGAAGCGGCTACCCAAACCACTGCCTTGGAAACTCCAGCGATCGCAACACAAGCTCCTGAAGCGGCAGATACCTACTCTTTCAGCACCGCTGCTCCAGTCCTGTTTGCCAACCACAGCGAGTCTCCCAGCTCTGTTCCGGCGACTCAGACCGAAGCTGCTGCCCCAGAGATGGCACCTGTAGAAGCAACAGACCTCTCGACACAGGCAACGACAGAACCAGTCGCGACAGAAATGTCGGCAGAAACCGCTAAGACTGCACCCATGCCAGGGACGACAGCGACTTCTGCCCAAGCCTTGACCGAGCAGCCTGCTAATACTGATGCCACATTCACTACAAATGAGGCAGCTCCTACCGCTGATACAGCCCCTCAAGTAGCTCAATCAATTGAGCCTGGTCGTGGTACCCGTTCGGGTTCTAGCTACATTGGTGTAGGTCTCAACGTCGGTTTGACTGGAGATACAGCCCTAGGAGACACAAACTTCACAGTCCTGAGCAAAATTGGTCTAACCCGCACCATCTCAGTCAGACCTTCAGTCATGATTGGCGATGATGCGGATATCTTGATCCCAGTTACTCTAGACTTCCCCAGCTACACCGCAGATGACATTGGTATCTCAGCTGCTCCCTATGTGGGTGCAGGGGTGGCGATTACCACGGGCAACAGTGATGCTGTCAGACTGCTGCTCACGGGTGGCGTGGATGTACCCCTAACTCCCCAGTTCACGGCAACCGCTGCTGTAAATGCCGCTTTGTTTGATGACACCGACATCGGTCTACTGTTTGGAGTTGGTTATAACTTCACTTCTCGCTAGGTTGTCAGCTCTTACCAGGTTCAGTTTGCTGGTTGCGCCCACTTAGGGAAACCTGCAAATCGCAACCCTAAAAACCCCCTGCCAGCTCATGGTTCAGGGGGTTTGGTGTTACTGAAGCTGCACTTTACTAATGTTGGCTAAAGTGCCATCATCCTTGACGCTCCAGACATCATAGCTACCTACGACATCACCATTTTCGTCAATGTCAACATTGCCGCTAGCACCCTGGTAGTTAATGTCTTGACCTGCCCGTAGCAGCTTCAACCCTTCGCAGACATCGGAAACTTCGGTTCCAGGGGCATTGGCGACATCTCGCAACTTGCTCTGAATCCCTTCCCCAGTATTCGCCTTAGCTGCCTCTGCTGCCAACATCAACAGAGCGGCGGCATCCCAAGAATGCGGCACATAGGCACTGACAGGTTGACCTTTCTTTTCTTGCCAGAGCTGAGTTAAGGCATCTAGAGACTTGCCATCGGCTCCGGGCACCGTCCCGATCGCATTGGTAATGATGAATTTA
>DATNPE010000681.1:0-3491 GCA_036703355.1 Allocoleopsis sp.
ATGGGTAAATTGATGGCAGTGGTGGTGCGAGCGTGCAGTTCTTGCCCAGAAAGGGTGCTGAGGCAATAGCAGTACTCTCGGCCTAAAAAGTGGCGATCGCGAATTACCACGGTTGCTTCCGGGTCAGCTTCGAGCAACAGATCTTCCTGCCGCACCATTAAGTCACCGCTTTCACTCTCGATCCACTCGTCTGGTGGCAGCTTAAAGTTGCCTACTTCAGTCTGCCAAAGCTGTCCTTGTCGTCGTGCGGCAATAAAGTTGGCTTGGGTAACAAATTCCGCCACAAAGCGGGAAGCAGGATGATGGTAAACCTCCTCCGGTGTGCCGAGCTGCTCCAGTCGCCCTTGCTGCATTACCGCCACCTGATCTGAGATCGCTAAGGCTTCCTCTTGGTCATGGGTGACGAACACTCCAGAAATTCCCGCCGATTTCAGCACTTCGCGGATTTCTTCTCGCAACCGTAAACGAACTTGCACATCCAAATTACTGAGGGGTTCATCAAGCAAGATCAAGGCAGGACGGGGAGCTAAAGCCCGTGCCAAAGCAACTCGCTGCTGTTGCCCCCCAGAGAGTTCTGAGGGATAGCGGTTTTCCAGTCCTTGCAATCTGACTTGAGCGATCGCTTCCGCCGTTCTAGCCTTGATCTGTGCCGAATCCGCGACTTTTTGCAGCCCAAAAGCCACATTCTGCTCCACGGTTAGGTGCGGAAACAGAGCAAAGTCTTGAAACACCATGCCGACCGATCGCTGTTCTGGCGGCACCCAAACTCCTGAGCTAGCCACGGTTCTGCCTGCCAGGGCGATCGTGCCTGACTGCAACGGTTCAAATCCAGCGATCATCCGCAGTAGCGTGGTTTTGCCGCAGCCCGAAGGCCCCAAAAGCGCCAGTAAATCTCCTTGAGCCAGGGTCAGGCTCACGTCTTCTACAGCAGCAGTAGAGCTAGCGGGAAACTGTTTGGTAACGTGGTCAAGCTGCAAAATCGCGGGTCGAGTTATGGTCAGGCTAGGCATGAGGCAAGGAGCATTGGGCATAAGAAAATTTAGCGGTGAGTCGTTCTGGCATGGTCTTGCGCCAGGACAAATAAGGTGGAGCCAGCAGACACCAAGAGCATGGCCAGGGAAGCCGCTGCTGCTTCAGCAAAGGAAACATTTTCTGTGGCTTGCCAAATCTGCGTGGCTAACGTCTTAAAGCCAATCGGAGCCAACAAGAGTGTGGCAGGCAGTTCCTTAATTGCGGTTAAGAACACCAGCACCGTGCCACTCAGAATGCCCGGACGCACCAGCGGCAGCGTAATTTCTTTCAAGGTTTGCCAGGGAGTACGGCCTAAACTTCTGGCGGACTCTTCCACCTGAGGATTCACTTGCAGCAGCGAACTCCGCACAGTGCCAACCGTTTGCGGCAGAAACAAAATCAGATAGGCAAACACCAATAGCGGCAAGGTTTGGTAAATCCAGGGCAAGTAGTTAGCGCCAAAAAAGACCAACGACAGCGCCACGACAATCCCTGGCAAACCAAAACCAATGTAGGAACAACGCTCGATCGCGGTGGTGATGCGTCCGGGAAAGCGCACCGACAACACAGCCACAGGTAAGGCAAATAAAATTGCCGCGATCGCCGCTAATCCTGCCGCTGAGATCGAGTTGAGGGCGAGGTGCAGCAGATCGGCTGGAGCCAGCATCTCTACTTCAGCTAACCAGCCCCGCACCAGCCAAAAGATCGTCATGGCAAAGGGCAGCACCAAACTCAGCGCCACGATCGCCGCACAAAACAAGAGCGCAGGCCATTTCCACGCTCCCAGCTTGACCAGTTGAGGCGATCGTCTGACGGCAGCAGCACGGCTGTAGTACTTAGCCCGCGATCGCACTCGGTATTCCAACCACAAAATCGACAGCACCAACCCTACTAGCACCAGCGCCAGCATTGAGGCTGAGTTGCGGTCAAAACTGGACTTGTACTGCAAGAAAATCACGCGGGTAAAGGCATCAAACCGCATCAGTGACGGCGTGCCAAAATCGCGCAAAGCGTACAAAGCGACGAGTAACCCACCTGCCACGATGGAAGGTCGCAGTTGGGGCAGTGTCACCTGCCAAAAAGTGGCCCAAGGGCTACGGCCCAAACTCCGCGCCACTTCTTCTAGGGCGGGATCAATGCCTTGCAACCCAGCCCGCACGCTCAGCAGCAAGTAGGGATAGGTAAACAGGGTTAGCGCTAACAGGGTTCCGGGCCAGCCGTAGATCGAGGGAAGTTCCTGCACCCCCAACGGCTCTAGGATCAACTGCAAGCCGCTACCCTTAGGCCCGAACGTTGCTAGCAGCGTAAAACTGCCCACATAGCTGGGAATTGCCAACGGCAAAGTGGCTGCGATCAGCCACCAGCGTCGTCCTGGCAAGTCAGTTCGCAGCGTTAAAAAAGCGATGGGAATAGCAATCAACGCTGACAGCAAGGTTACAGCCGCCGCCATGCCCGCACTATTCAGTAGCACCGTGAGTGTTCGGGGACGAGACAAAAGCGTCCAGATTTGTGCTGCTCCGATCCCCGAAGTCCGAAACACCAGATAGGCCACAGGTCAGGCGATCGCGATCGCGACCATTGCCGCAACCAAAGTTAAGAAGAAAGGTGGCCCGGAAGCCCCTGGCGATCGCCACATCCATCTCTGTAAGAGACGGTGCAGCCCCTTAGAAACCTGCATTCCCTCTAGAGCACTCCAGTTGATTGCAGCAGTTTCAAGGTCGCATCCAAGTCGCTCAAGCTAGCCAGGTCAATTTTCGGGGTTTGCACCTGATCTAGACTCTTGAGGTTGCTACTTGCTACCTTGACTCCATCAGCTAAAGGATATTCGCGCGTCTCGGTGGCAAAGTAGTTTTGCGCTTCATTATCTAATAGGAAGGCGACAAACGTTTGGGCCAACTCTGGCTGCTTGGCGCTGTCTAGAATCGCCACGCCTGCGACGTTCACCATAGAACCCGCATCACCCGTGAAGTGATGTTCTACAGGAGCATTGGGATTCTCTTTCTTAAATCTTTCCAGATAGTAGTGGTTCACCAGACCCAAAGCGATCTCACCGCGAGATAGCGCTTCTACAATCGGTACATTCTTGGGATATACCTTGGGCTCATTGGCTTTCATGCCTTCTAGCCATTGCTTGGCCTTCTCTTCCCCTTCGGTAACACGCAGAGCCGTGACAAAAGCTTGGAACGAGCCGTTCGTAGGCGCCCAGCCAATTTTGCCCTTCCACTTCGGATCGGTGAGGTCAAAGATCGATTGCGGTAACTCTTCTGGTTTCACCAAATTGGTGTTGTAGTCCACCGTGCGAGCGCGTCCGGTAATGCCCACCCATTGCCCAGTTGGAGAATGGAAGCGATCGTCTACCTTGGCGAGTACAGCATCCGGTAACTTTGTAGTGCGATTAGCTTTTTGCAGTGCGCCTAAAGCTCCTGGATCTTGAGCAAAGAAAACATCCGCCGGACTATTCTTTTGCTCTTCTAAAATGG
>DATNPE010000682.1:0-2731 GCA_036703355.1 Allocoleopsis sp.
GTATTGCTAGGGCGGAGGGGCAAAACTCCCAACTGTGCTAAGTCTTTGATGTAAGACCGCAACTCTTTAGGTGCTTTATCCAGATCAGTAAAGCCTTGAGCGTTGGCCGTCACAGGAGTTGGGATCGTTGGGTTTCCTGTACCAGATGCCGTCGCGTCAGTGGGAACAGGACCGACAAAATCTGGATCACCGGCTTGCGGATTGGCAGCATCATTATTGCTGGCTTGAGCCGCACCGCTGCCTGTGTCAACGTAGTTAATCGTGAAGACAGTACTGGTAGCCGCACCGCCAGGAATCGGAGTAGCAGTAGGCGTAGGCGTGCTGGTTAGAGGTGGAGTGACAGGAGCCGTCGCGGCGATCGTGACTGTTACTTGTAGGTCGTTGCGCCGCGCGACTAAGGTGGCAGGCAAGTCTTGAGTCGCCTGACTGACTAATTGCCAGCCATTGGTTTGAAATTGCTGCAGATAAAAGCTTTGTACCGCATTACTCGGATCACTGCTGGTCCACTGCGCTTGCCCCTGGGCACTTGGACGAGTCGTACTACTTGAAGAGTTGGCCGCCGTACCACTAGCAGGAGCACTCGTCGGGGTAGGGCTGGCGACTGGAACCAGATCTTGTAATTCTGACTCTGGATAAATCGGAATTTCTGCCGGAAAGTCAGCAGGTCGTTGGCCAGTCGTTGCTATTTGTGCTTCATTTCCCGACTGTCCAGCATTGCCAGCACTCTCTTGCAATCTGGGGTCTGCGGCTAGAGAGTTTTTGAAAGCATTACCTGTAGGGCTGTTGGCACAAGCCGACAAGACAAGCAGTAGCGAGGCAGCCAAGCCAGCCAATACAGTGGGGGGTCGATTGGGTAGCACAGCAAACTAAACAGTGAACATCAATCCCTACGCTAGCGCAGATTGGTTCCAACGTTGGTGCCTCAATCCAGATTCACGTGCTGGTCTAGGTCTGCAATTTGTGGGTTAGGAAACTGCTGCAAGACCCGCCACAAAACAGTGTAGGTGCCATCAGAGTGGCGCATCACAGGCCGAAATGCTAAGAGGTGATCGCTACTGGGCGTTTCTAGCAACAGATCCAGATAGCGGCGATCGCGACGAGAGATAGGTTCTCCGCTGATCACAACTGCTGGCATCTGGAATTGCAGCGATCGCACCACATAGGTTTGGTTCAAGCTAATCGGTGCTTGGCTCATCAACGGTTCACTCAGGGCCAAGTGGTTGACCTTGCCAGTCAGGAAGCGACGGCGATCGGCTTGGATGGCATCTAGCTGATTCGGTGGCGCATAGGTGAGGAAAAATTGCCGCAGGTCAGGCGCTAGCTCTACTTGCTGAGGTGGCAGCGTTGGCTGCAAAGACTCCAGCGGTACATCGCCGATCGGAGCTATGAAACCATAATTCAACCCTGACTGCGACCCTGATTGCGCCAGTTGAAAGCGCCCATTCTCAATTTCCAGTAGAAATCGGGGGGTGAATGACTCCCCAGACTGGACCAAGGGCACAAATGGAAATCGCTCAGCCACGGTGGGTTGCAGACGATTCTGGAGAGCGCTGGGCTGAGGGCGATACGCTTCCGATAAGAGCACCCGCGCAATGCCAGTATTCGGTTGCGCTAAAAACTTGGCATAGAGTTCCCGTTCTTTGGGATAGAGGCCGTAAGCATATTGGTCTAGAGATTCCGTTTGTCGTGTAGGCGTGGAGAAACTAGCAGCACTGGGGAAAGCCGTTTGGGCACGAGCCAACAGTTGCTTCACTGAGTGCAGCACGGGAGCGGCTTCTGGCGGTGGCGCGATCGCAGGCTGCATGGGCGGTACATAATCCGCGATCGCGGTTTTAGCCACTCGACCAATCACGGTTGGTTCTTCCGTTGGCAAGCTGGGAGCCGTGCCATACCTATCAGTGGCGGGCTTGCCTAGATTTGGGCTTTGGGTCGGCATTCCAGGCAAAACAGAAGCTTGGCGTTCTCCCACTACCCGTAACGGCTTCACTTCCGCCACCGATGCCAGCATATAGAGGCGGCGATCGAGCAAATCCCCCAGAGAGGAGAGTCTCTGCGTTGACTGGTACAGGTTGCAATAAACCGTACCCTGAGGCTGGCTGAGGCCAGAGCCGACTGTAAAAGGCTCTTCCCTGTTGCCGACTCGGACCCTAGTCGGGGCACAAAGCAAAGTAGGCAAGGGATACTGGCTTTTGAGAAATCGCTCCACAGCTACCGTGTGCAACGTCAGCTGTCCTCTAGCGGCTCGCACTTGGTTCGGGTCTGGTTCAGCCATCGCTCGCTCAATCCGGTTGACCAGCAGCATTTGTTCGCGCACTAGGCGCTGAGCTTGAGGCCAGAACCCTTGGGCTCGAATTACTTCCGTGGGCACGGCATCCTCTTCTGTTGCCACTCCCACAGATGGGATTAGCAAGCTCAACAGCGAAGATCCCAACAGTAATAAGGCAAGATAACGCATGGCGACGAATCCGGATATTGAGCAGCGGACAAACCCTTTCCGAGTTCAGGTTTCCCGCTTGATTAAAAAAACTTAAACCTGAGCTCGCGATCGCTGCCAAAAATCCCTCACTAGATAGAGAACCACCGAAACCCTCACCCCACAACTGACTTCCAACGATTGATGCCAGCTCCCCACCCCATCAGTCACCCTGGTTTAAAAATCAGTTTTTTAATTCATTCACAGCTATAGCAATCCTCAATGGATTGTAAAGGGGTGTGGGGGCATAGCCCCCAT
>DATNPE010000683.1:0-4690 GCA_036703355.1 Allocoleopsis sp.
ACTTGCTCCTGGTTGGTAGGGTGCGATCGCTGAATCACTCTCACCGAGATTCAGCAACATTGTCAGCCTTGAGGAAATAGGCGCTGAGATTGATACCCTTCCAGTTGATATCATTCCAAGTACAAGGACGTTCAGAGGCATAACGGGACATGGCAGCATAGACTTCTTGGAGAGACTTGCTATAAATGATTGCTAACCTAGCAGCCCGACATTGAATATTTGACATTACCAAACTAATTGATTAAGGTGCATTCTCCTCATAATATCAGCACAAAAAATATCAGTATAAAAATGATTTCTGATTGACTTTAATTTTTAACGGGTCAGAGTTATCAAATTCTGTGACAATTTCTAAGAACAATTTTCCATTGTGAAAGAACCTATCTAAACCAGTATATGGAGAGCGCATGGCGATGTGGGATCTTATGTACTCTTCAGTTAATGGGTATCCTTTGCGCTGCATTGCTTCTGTAATGATGCAGTCAAATCCATGAGCCAGCGATCGCGCCAACTCTTCTTGTTTTTGAACAAGAGAATCTCGATATGGTTCATGAAGAATAGTGGGGGTTGGCAAGTAGAAATGATTCATGCATTCTTCCTCCATTTATCACCATTAGATCAAGGTCTAGTTACTAGAAAATCCTTAATCAAGTTAGAAGCGTACTTTTCAATCACTGACTTAAACTTTTCTTCGTCTGGATTTTCACCAGATGCGCGAATCCGTGACTTAATTACTAGTTGAGACAAGTCCTCCAGGCTGCTTAAGCAAGCTTGCTCTCCTGTTTGGGGATTTACAAGACACATTATGTAGGGCGCATTGAATGCGACGCCAGGAATGTAGATTCTGTCAAACCCTAGTTTGGCAAGCTCTAGACACATATCTACAATCGTCGCATCGCGGTTGGTTAACGGTGTCATAGGGTGCTCTCAACGCCAAGAATTCGAGTTATCTCAGCTAGGTTGCCAGCTTTAGCGGCGTCACAAAGCTTCTGAAATGTCTCACTGCTGTACCCCTGTCTTTGTACTTGCTGTCTCGCAACCGCTAAATTACTCTCTAGTTCATCCTTGGCCAACCATAGTATGGCTGTCTGAGTACAGATAAGGGCGATCGCTCGTTCTTCGTTAAAGGATGCAAATTGCTCACGCTGGAGCTTGACTTCGGCTTCACGCAAATATGTCAATGCTTCAGATTCCATTCTTTTGCCTTAAATTATTCTGGCCTGAACCAAGAAGTGCTTTCTAAAGCCTAGATTCTATATACACGCCATTTTGGATATATCCTCTCCAGTCACATTGCGGGCAATGGAGAATGCCAATTAGAGTTAGAGACGAAATATCAAACGGATTGCCATTAACTTGAAAGCCATAGTCTTGCCCGTTTGAGTCATTGATAGGGATTGCCGACTCGCGATCGCATCCAGGGCAACGCCTAATATAGTGAGTCAAAAGCCGACTGTCACCAGCTCCACGAAACGCAGCGATTATCGCTCCTCTACCCGCTGCCTTAAACTCATCGTAGGTTTTAGCGACTACTAGCTTCATTCGCTGGCTTTGACCAAATTTTCGTCTTGCTCAATATAGTCAGAAACCTTATCTTTTGCCTGACCTAACAATATGACAGCTTCTGTCAAAAATGGATGAGCACCAACACTCTCAACAGCTTGAATTGCTTGCCAAATCGCAGTTTTAGCAGGAGTCCATAAGTTCATCTGGCATCGGCACGGGATTCCATCGATTGTCATTGAGGCTTCCTTTTGTCTTAATAGCTTTAAAGTAAGACAGTGAGGGCGATCGCTCGTTGCACCGTTACCGCCTGTTGTATGGCGAGAATCGAACTCGCGTCCTCTGCCATCCACGGTATCTAGCCCTGATGGGGAGAATCCCTGAGCTGCATACAACAGATAATCGGTGCCCAGAAGGGTATAGGAATTATTACTATAGCCCTACGGATGCACCTTAGGACATTGCCTGAATGCGGCATCCACACAATCACGAAAGTTGTCAAACTCATCCCATCGCTGTCGCATCCAATTCTTGAGCACGAACCACCAATGCTCAATCGGGTTTCAGTCCGGAGAATAAGGCGGCAGATACCAGAGCTCGCAACCTGCTGCTGTCACTATCTCCTCAAGGCTCTGAGAGTGGTGAAAGCTAGCGTTGTCCATCACAATCACATCTCCCGCTTGCAGTTGCGGCACTAAGCATTCCTCTAACCACATCTCAAACAAGCCTCGGTTGCAAGAGCCCTCAAACGTCATCGGTGCAAACAAACATCCTGCTTTCAAGGCAGCAACCCAACTGACTCGCTCGGTGCGCTTGCCTGACTTGAGGGCGTAGAAGCGTTCTCCCACTTTGCAGTAGCCATAGGGATAATCTTCTCGATTATCAATCCCTGCTTCATCGACATAGACAATTCGATGGGGTTCCTGGTGCTTCAATCGCTCCTTAAACTCTTGACGCTTGAGTTCGTCGCGTTCGCGGTAGCCGTAAGTCTTTTTTTACGACTCAACTCCAACTTCCTCAGCGCGTCACTGATGTTCTGCTGCGTCACATTGTCTCCCCACAACTGAGCCATCTCCCGTTGGGTCTTGCCCCCGTGCTGTTGGACAAATGCCTCAAAGCGCTTCCAGTCGGTAATCTTATGCCGACAGCCTTGCTGGAAATGGGTAATCGCTTGGTAATCGCCTGTTTCCGCTTGCCGCTTGAGCCACAGGTCTAGGGTATTGCGACTGAGATTGAACATGCGACAGACATCACTTTTGCCTTCCCCACCCTGAAAAGCTTCAATCGCTTTTTGTCGCAAGTCATAGCTGTAAGGAGCAGGCATGGTTGTTTCCAAGTTCTCTGCTTCTAGAATAGCGTCCTAATGCAGCTCCGTAGGGCTATAACTTCTAGAAAGTTATTCCCCGGAGCTCAACCAATTCTGGTGTTTTACTCCCCCTTGTAGGATTGCACGGTTTACCACTGGTCAAGCGATCGCATTTTCATATTACCGTTATTGAATAAATACGTCAGTGAATTTCTTGACGATATATCGGCGAAGTGATGAACAAATGCGGGAAACGGGAAGAGAGCGTAATGCTAGAGAATATCAGCTCAGACTGGCAAGGTTCTACCCGTTTTGAGCGGCGATTCATTCAAGAACTTCTCAAGCGCGAGGGAACAGGGCGGGCTATTGTTTATTTCTCCAAGGGGTGCAGTCGTCTTAGCGACTATTGGTATTGGTTCGTCCTAGGAACCTTGTGGATCAATTATTCCGGCTGGAGCGACTTAAACCTCTGGAAGCGGTTATTCAGCAGCACACGTTCCAAGAAACATACCTCCCTGATGAAGCCAGATGAGTGCACAATCTTTCAACAATTACCAGAGAGCTTTAGGGCGTATCGTGCTCATCGACCAGGCGAGGCAGACTGGATAGCCTATACGCTTGATCCTCAAATTGCCGCCCGATTTGCAGCAGAGAGAGGGGTTAACGAAGTAGCAGAGTATCTGATTCCAAAGAGCGAGGTTTTAGCACTGTTTCTGCGACGTAGGGAGAGAGAAATAATTGTGCTGGACAGGAGCAAAGTTCAGAAACTCAAGACAATTCAGGTTCTCAAAGAGGGCGATCGCTCTTGCACCGTTACATGACTGGCAGGCTTACCTAATTTGACAGGCGCAGACGTGTCAGCGAGACTTCTCAATCAGGTCACGCAATAGTTCTCTCACCCGACGCTGCAACTGTGGTTCTATCGCGTCTAAGAACTCGTTTGCAGCCTCAGCTCCGGTAGCTTTACCCAGTACGATGTCACCAAAGCTGAGATTGATTTGAATTGAGGGTAGTTCTGGGTTAGCTGGAGTTACGACAGGTGGAGTTGCAGCGGTGACAAGTGGTGGTGGTGCGATCGGCATGAGTTGCAGTGCGCTTTCCACGTCCAATCCACTATTGATGGCATCCAGAAATCCGTAGTTGCGTCGCGTAGCTTGAGCATTGATCACATATTCACCGGGGCTGATCAGTGCTGGAACGCGATCGCCTGTGCTCGTCCCTGGCCCCTGCACCAAACCACCACTGGCAAACCGTTGTACTGGAGTTGTAGGTTGGTTTCCGCCAGAGTTAAACATCATCCCTGCACCGGCGATCGCTTGTTCTGCTAGCCAGCGGATCGGCGCAGGAACCAGGTTCCACAGGAGTTGAACAGCACTGAGCACCAAACGGCTCAGCCCCTGCACCATGCCACTGATCAGATGGAACGGTGCCATGATCACGGTCGCCGCGATCTGAGCAGTTTTAATGATGCCCTGTAGAACCAAGCTGACCAACTTGATAGTGCCCACAAGAGACTGAGCCAGTAGTTTTAGGGGTAGCAGCATGATGTTGACTGAGAAACGAATTGCTCCAGCCAATGAGCCACTACCACCGCCAAACAAATTGAGCAACGGCAAGAAAGGTTGAAAGAGGGTGGCTCCTAGTTGTTTGATCTGATTCCAGAGCGTGCTGAGTTCTACCATCAAAGCGCTGAACACAGGGCCTATGCTTTGCCCAACACCTTCAACTAGCAGGCTCCAAAACAATTTGAATCCGTCCATCACAGCCTGTACCAAGCCTCTGATACCCAAGAAGTTGGTTTTGAAGGCAATGTAGAGAAGTGCTGCCGACGCCGCGATCGCCAGAATAAACGGTAGCACTGGCGCTAAAGCAGCCACCAGC
>DATNPE010000684.1:0-5123 GCA_036703355.1 Allocoleopsis sp.
GGCGCTATTACACACTTCCCCAAGGAGAAACCCAGGAAATGGTGAGCTCTATCACCATTCGGTTCTTGGAAGCAGGCTGTGACGAACTGGTACGCCTCGCGGGACTACATGAATTGAGCGATACCGTGATCCTCACTTGCGGTGCCCATGTTACTTGGGAAAGCCGAGAGTCTGTTTCCGGTCGTAAGAAGTCTAGAGGCTCGACATTATTTGGAGCGGCAGGCAATATCTTGTACCGCGATCGCGGCTTTGCGACCGTCAAGCCTGTGAAAGCGGAATACCACTTCTCCACACCCCAAACGCTCTGCCTCAAAACTGAATACGACGGCTCCATGTTTGAGGAAGAACTGAAGCTAGTTGGCGACAACTACCGCACGCGCCAAACCATCATTTCTCGGGCTGGAGAGCAGCAAATGATTGGTCAATATCTAGAGACGCGGATCTAATTGTTGGTTCAGAGAAAATTCACTCGATCTAGTGAGAGGTATCCGTTAGGGGTACCTCTTTTGGCATATCCGCAAGATTAATTGGTGACGTTAAGATTCATTTAATCAAAGATTAATTTCAACTCAATCATTGCTTAAACATTCAGGAGCTCTACCTCTCCACTGTCTATATACATCTGATCGCTCATGCTCACAATTTCTCCGAGACGAGTTGCCTCCTGGATGACCCTAATTGCAGTCGCTCTCGTGCTGGCTAGCTTGGCTGGAAGCTTTTCTACCTATGTTTTAGGTCACCCTAGACTTTTTGGCCTAGTGAGGTTATTTAACGTTAATGCAGAGGCTAACCTCCCCAGTTGGTACTCTTCCATCGCCTTGCTCGTTTGCTCAGGTCTCCTCGCTCTGATTGCTCGTGCTAAACAGCAAACCAGCGATCGCTTCACTCAATCATGGAGGATTTTGGCAGTCATCTTTTTGGGTTTATCAGTGGATGAATTGGCTAGCATTCATGAGCTTTTGACAGTACCGCTACAAAGCACTTTAGACACTAAAGGTTTGCTCTTCTATGCCTGGATTCTTCCTTACGGAGCCTTATCTGGGCTGCTAGGGCTGGGGTATTTAAGATTTTTGGCCCATTTACCAACTGCAACGCGGCACTTATTTATTCTTGCTGCCATTCTCTATATCGGAGGAGCAATCGGCATCGAAATGATCGGCGGTCAACATGCCAGCTTCTACGGAGAGCAAAATCTAGAATATGCCATCATTACGGCTCTAGAAGAATTGCTGGAAATGCTGGGAATTGTGGTTTTTATCTATGGACTGTTGTCCTATATGAAGCGATACATCAAAGCGTTTCAAATCAGCATCAGGGACCATCACTTGGAGCCAGCACCAGAAATGGCTTTAAAGCGCTAGCAAGATGCGATCGCTCTTCGATATATTTTTGAAAAAATAAGGTGCGTGAGGCACGCACCCTACGGTCAATGAATCAAGCGCGATTTAATAATGGGTGCCTGTTTTGCGGTGGTGGATGGCGGTGAGGTTGTCAGACTGGAGGACTTTGCCGCTATCGGCGATCGCGTACAACAACCAGTGGTCGCCGCATTCCATCCGGTTTTCTACGCGGCATTCTAGATAAGCCAGAGCATCTTTGAGGATAGGTGAGCCATCGCTAGCAGTTTCTGTCTCTACGCCTTGGAAGCGGTCTTCGGCGGGGCCAAAGGGCTTGAGGAAGTGTTTCATCAGACCAATATGCTTACCGTCGGCCAGAATATTCAGCACAAACTGGCTACCGGGATACATCAAGGACTCGATCGCTCGCTCTTTCGCCACAGCCACGGTCAAACCGGGGGGGCTAAAGGTGGCCTGAGACACCCAAGAGGCCAACATGGCGCTGGCGACCTCTTCTTGCTTGGAGGTGACGATGCAGAGCGACCCGACAATTCGGCCCACGGCTTGCTCTAGAGAAGTGGCAGGTTGTCTGGGTTCCCGTACTTTCTTGGCTTTCTTCAGGGCTTGGGCAAAGTCGGTGCCTGCCTCTTCGCACATTTTCAGGGTGACATCGGTGGGCTTGAACTTAACCCGAATGGTCTCAAAGCCTAAGTTGTACCCTGCATCTTTGAACTTGCCTTCGATCAGATCGATCGCCTCACCACTCCAACCGAAGGAACCAAACACACCCGCTAGTTTGTTCTTTGTTGCCGTAGAGAGGACGATGCCTAGGGCAGTTTGGATCGGGGTGGGAGCATGACCGCCTAAGGTGGGAGACCCCATGATGAAGCCAGCACACTTCTCCACCGCTGCTTGGATTTCACCAGGTTCGGCAATTTCGCAGTTAATCGATTCCACGCCAACCCCAGCTTTGGTAATACCACGCGCGATCGCCTGGGCCAAAGTTGCAGTGTTGCCATAGGCCGAAGCGTACAACAGTGCCACCGAGATTTCTTGGGATTTCTGCTGTTGGCTCCACTCTTGGTAGTTGTGGGTCAGTTCTGTCAGGCCGTAGCGGACTAGAGGGCCATGTCCGGGCGCGTAGAACTTGACAGTAAGATCGGCGAGTTTATCTAGCGCTGTCTCGACTTGACGGGCGTGGGGAGCCATCAAACAGTCGTAGTAGTAGCGGCGATCGTCACTAAAGACGGTCCAACCCTCATCAAATACTTGATCACCACAAATGTGAGCGCCAAAAAATTTATCGGTGTAGAGAATCTGGGTTTTGGGGTCGTAGGTGCAGAGGCTGTCGGGCCAACGAGGACTCGGCGTGGGAATGAATTGTAGATGGTGCCCTTGACCCAGATCTAAAGTTTCTTCTCCCCGAACCACCAGAATATTGAGTTCCTGGTTGCCGAGAGCGTTACGGAGGGCGATCGCGCCTGGATTAGAGCAGACAAAGGTAATTTGGGGCGCAATGTCCAGCAGAGCTTGCAGCGTGATCGCTCGGTTGGGGTTGACGTGGCCCAGAATTACATAGTCCAGTTGCTTCAGATTCAGCCGCTTCTTCAGTTCGGTGAGGTAGGTTTCTGTGAATGACTCACCCGGTGGATCAATCAGTGCTGTTTTATCGCCCCGAATCAGGAACGAATTAGCGGTGGTGCCTCGTTGCCGCGCATACTCAATCTCAAACCGCAAACGAGTCCAACTGCGCGATCGCAAAGCAGTGGTATCGAGGGCGATCGGTAAAATTTGCACGTCTCTGGGTTTAGTTTCCACCATAGATTCTCGCTTTTGGAAAATACTTCTTGAGAAAATCAGTGCTACAGCCAAAGCGCAGCAGCATATTTGGCAAATCCGCGCGTCTCACATCCATGAGAGCCAAAATGGCTTCTGCTTGTTCGGGGCGGGAAGTTTGTTTCAGAACCGCATCTAACTTTTCCTGGCGACTGGCTTTCTGCTCTGCCGTCAGCGAGACATCGTTTCTAAAATAATTTTCGAGGAAATCAATCCCATCGGTTAAATCTGGGCAGAGATTTAGCACTCGCTCTACATCGGTCCAGAAAGCGGCCGTACGACCTGTTTCTTGGGAGGCAATCAAGGCATAGGCGACGCGAATCAAGCGGGCGTAGATGATCTTGATATCTAAGGTAAAGAAGCCTGTATCTGTCCGAGCATTCATCAAGGTGACGAACCCCATGCCAAATCCGAGCGCTTGGCTCACTAGGCTCCAGGTAATTGCTGGCTGCGCCGCCATTGAAGTCGTCATCCAAAACAGGAAGCAAGGAAACAAGAATTGAGCGGCTGCCCACACCCAAACGCCCCCAGTTTTGAGCGGCTCAAAAAAAGGGAGAAACTTGCAGTCGTCTACTAATTGTTTACAGGCCACTATCACATTGATTACGCCTGGAATTGCTAAGACACATAGCCAGGGCAACCAAGTCATCAATTCACTCACGTTTCCTGATTCAGAGACAAGATGGGATGTAAATGTAGATGTCCTTTCGAGGTCAGGATGAAGTAGGTTTTGGAGTTGGAGTGAATTTCAACCGGAACCGGAGGGTGCCCCCAAGGAAGCAACTGGTTCAAAATCCACTGACCACGAGTGTTATGAGTTTGAGCGGTGGCTCGGGTGGTGTCAATATAGCCCTTTTGCCAGAGCCGCTGCACAATTTCGTGCATTTCTTGGATCGGGCACCCCAAGGTATGAGCTAAATTTTCTACGGTGAGTGGCCTGCGTTCTAGCGCACTCAAGATCCGCATTTCATCGACATTCATAGTCCACCTTTCCGAGTGCTCTCATCGTAGCATCACTGTTCTTGCCCTACTTTAATGTTTTTGTCAACCTAGTAAAACCTCCTTTCGGGTCAATCTAAATGACCTCTCCCCAAACCCTCTCCCACAGGCGAGGAGTTTTTCTATCTAGCTCCCCTTCCCTGGCAGGGAAGGGGCTGGGGGTTAGGTCTAGTAATGGTTGCCCACCTTACGATGGTGTACCGCAGTCAGCGCATCGGGGTTAGACACTCGTCCCTCCTGAACGGTGCTGTAGACGATCCAGTGATCGTTACACTCCATGCGGCTGTTCACTTCACACTCTAGATAAGCCAGCGCTTCTGTGAGAATCGGAGAGCCATTCTCGGCGGGTTGCGTTTTTACGCCAGCAAAGCGATCGGCCCCTGGGGGGAATCGCTTCAGGAAGTGCTTCATCAAGCCCAGATGGTTGCCTTCTTCCAGCACATTCAGGACAAAGCGATCGCCCACTTGCATTAGAGATTCGATTGCCCGGTCTTTGGCGACTGCGATCGTGAAGCCCATCGGAGTAAAGCTCGCTTGCGCTACCCAAGAGGCCAACATCGCTCCGCTGACATTGCCTTTCTTTGCAGTGATGATGTACAAACCACCACTCAGCCGCCCCAAGGCTTTGTCGAGGTCGCCGTCGAGGGATTTCATCTGTTGGATGGCGCGATCGCGAGTCAACCACTGGCCTAAGTCAGTCCCCGCTTCTTCGCAGAGCTGATAAACAGACTCATTGGGTGTGTCTTTGATCCGGACGGCTGGGAAGGCGACGTTCAGACCCAGCTCTCTAAACCGCGTCACTAGCGGGTCAACGGGTTCATCATCGCCACCATAGGATTCAAAAATCCCTACAGCTTGCTTGCCATTGGCTGCGGCTAACACCGTACCCAGAGCGGCTTGGGCGGTGGCTGCGGCTGGCCCAGATACAGGGGGTGTGGCGATCGCGAGACC
>DATNPE010000685.1:0-9933 GCA_036703355.1 Allocoleopsis sp.
TGCGAGAGCTGTGTCTGAGTTACAACAAAGAGGTAAATCTACTCCTGTTGGGTCGAGATACCAAGATTGATGAAAGCCTGCTCGATGCCCTGCGTGAACCATTAGTCCATCTTTTACGCAACGCCTTTGACCATGGCATTGAGCCGCCTGAGGTTCGGGTCAGCCTTGGTAAGCCACCCAGCGGGCAAATCGAAATTGTGGCGTTTCAGCAAGGGGGCCAAACGATTGTCACGGTCACCGATGACGGCAGAGGCATTGACCCAGAGGTAATTCGCCAGCAAGTTGTGAAAAAAGGCTTTGTTCCCGCCGAACAAGTGCAGGATTTATCCCTAGCCGAGCTTTACGACTTCCTGTTTTGGCCTGGATTCAGCACCACGCAAGATGTCACGAATCTCTCTGGACGAGGTGTGGGGCTGGATATTGTCCGCTCCAATCTACGACAAGTGCGTGGCACGGTTAAAGTTGATTCTCGCCTCGGACAGGGCACCAGCTTCATCTTGAAGTTGCCCCTGATGCTCTCGATCGCCGAAGCCTTGATGGTGCGAATCGATCACAATACCGTGGCCGTACCGCTAGATGCCATTGAGGAAATTTTGCATATTCAGGGCGACCAGATTCAAATGGCAGGTAATCAGCCGATGCTTCGCTGGCGCAATGAATTTATTCGGTTGGTGCGGCTCCAGGATCTTTTGCACTACCAGATTTTTGATCCTGAGCTACCCTCACCGGACCCATTAGCCCAAGACTCGATTCCCATCTTAGTGGTGACCGCAGGCGATGGCGTGGTGGCGATCGCTGTAGAAAGGCTGATGGGGCAACAGGAAGTGGTGGTCAAACCGATTCCTGCACCGCTGACCAAGCCCAAAGGCGTGGTCGGTAGCACTATTCTGGGCAATGGCCAAGTTGCGGTGATTCTAGATACCGATGACTTGGTGGAACAATTCACGACTCAAGCCAACCAAGCGATCGCCATCAGTGACAAAAGTCCCCAAATTCTCACAGCAGTCCCCGCTACACAGCCCCAGATTTTAGTGGTGGATGATTCTTATACGATTCGGCAATTGCTCTCTCTAGCGCTAACCAGAGCCCGTTATCGTGTGGCTCAAGCGAAAGATGGTCAAGATGCGATCGAGCAACTACAACAGGGGCTGCAATGTGATTGCATTATTGCTGATATTGAAATGCCCCGGATGGACGGTTTTGAGCTGTTGCGATCGCTCAAAGTCAATCCCCAGTTTGCTCAGATTCCGGTCGCGATGTTGACTTCCCGCAGCGGCGCGAAACACAGGCAATTGGCCCAGGATCTGGGTGCTTCTCACTACTTCACCAAGCCCTATAGTGAGGCTCAAGTTTTGGAAGTTCTAGCGCGACTTTTGGCCACTCAAACATCCTTGGCTTCGGTCTAGATTATCCCTCTAATCTCCGCCAAGCTTAATTTTGCTCATTGCTCTTTTGCCGCAGCTCCTGCTATGTCACCGACTCCTTACAAGCGCAGATTCCAGAAGCAGATACAAAACTCAGCGCCTGTCGAAAAACTGATTGCCTTTCAACTGGGTAGCGAGCAATATGCCATTCCAGTACAGCGAGTTTACAGCGTCATGGCTCACTTTACGGCCCATGCATCGTTAGCCACTGGGGAAAGTTTAGTGCTCCACAACCAAGCGATGGTGACCTTGGTGGATACCACTCAATTGTTTCCCAGCCAACAGAATTCCAGTCAAATGGCGATCGCTGCCTGCCAATATCTCGTCGTTTGCCTGCTAGAGGGCGGTGAGCTGCTGGGCATTCCTGTCCCTACGATGCCCACTATTCTAGAAGCGGATCTCAGCCAATTAGAAACGCTGCCAGCAATGTACCGTCAGGGTCAGTTGCATCCCTGCATTGAACAGGGCATCCCAGGTACAGATGG
Source organism: Allocoleopsis sp. (assembly GCA_036703355.1). Taxonomy (GTDB): domain Bacteria; phylum Cyanobacteriota; class Cyanobacteriia; order FACHB-46; family FACHB-46; genus Trichocoleus. The sequence goes on from DATNPE010000685.1 coordinate 1,910, forward strand.
CAGCGTTGTCTTTTATGTCAACGTGGAACGGTTATCCTCCCACCATGCCACTAGTTCTAAGCGGGATAAATCCGCAGGCGACGATTGGGTTCGTCTCCAAAGCTAGAGGACTTGAGATGATAGTGTTCCACCAGCTCATGTTGCATCTTTCGCACCTTCGACGATCGCGGCAATAGTTCGACGGGCTGACCTTTAGGAATCACGATTTGCTCCACCGCCAGTCTGGCTTCTTCTAGCGCCTCGATCTCGTCCTCATCCCCATCCCGGTAAAACAAACTCAAGTCCGAGACCTCTGGCATGGCGGGGTCGTCCATGTTCAGCAACCGCCGCAACGATCGCACAATTTGGGGGACCGTGTTGGCTTTGATCGTATGAATCGGCACATGGCGGCTCTTGGCCATACTTCTCAGCTTGGCATGGTTTTTCACGTGCGATCGCAACGCTAAAACCGCATCCGCACTGTCAATATCCTTCGTCAGCACCACAGGCAGGTTGAGGGTTTGAATCACTTGATCGAGCTGATGCCGACTGATGCCATAGGGATAGACATGCAACGGCAGATCTTCCCCGTTGGGGCCTGGGGTGTGAGTAGAGACGTTGCCAAAATCTGAGCCATTACTACCAAAGCTGGGCTGCTGCCAAGAGGCATCCAGGAGCTGCTCGAACTCTTGAGCGGCTGGAGAGCTTTCTACGCGGCTGCTGAGAGTGGAACGGCTGGACAAGCGCTTTTCGCCAAAACTGGGGCTGGGCAGTGGCATCATCTGACCAGAAGACCGCCAGCCTACCGCTCCTTTAGCTGCCGCAAAGCGATTGGGAGGCGTGGGGGTTTCAGCGATCGCATTGGGCAACTCGTGGGTAATCACCACCTTGCCTGCTTCGTTGACTGTTCTAGTTTGCGGATTTGGTTGACGACCCCGCAGCAAACTATCAACCGTATCAGCCACATGCTCATGCACCACCCACTTTTGCCGCTCCATCATCTCGACGGCAATATCAAACGTAGGCGGAGCTTTGCGCTCTAGAACACTCTTCTGGCTACCGCGCCGTCTCGCTTCCTCGTCTCCCAATGTCACCGATTGAATACCGCCCACCAAATCTGAGAGGGTAGGATTTTTAATCAAGTTCTCAATCCGGTTGCCGTGGGCTGTACCAACCAGTTGCACCCCTCGTTCTGCGATCGTGCGTGCGGCCAAAGCTTCTAGTTCTGTACCAATCTCATCAATCACGATGACTTCGGGCATGTGGTTTTCCACGGCCTCAATCATGACTTGGTGCTGTAATTCTGGTCGCGCCACCTGCATCCGTCTCGCTCGTCCGATCGCCGGATGAGGCACGTCGCCATCGCCAGCAATCTCGTTAGAGGTGTCAATAATCACCACCCGCTTTTCTAGCTCATCGGCCAGTACACGGGCAATTTCACGCAGGGCTGTGGTTTTACCGACACCCGGTCGCCCCAGCATCAAGATAGAACGACCGCTCTCAACCAAGTCCCGAATCATGCCAATGGTGCCAAAGATGGCTCGCCCCACACGGCAAGTGAGGCCAATCACCTCTCCCCGACGATTGCGAATTGCACTAATCCGGTGCAAGGTGCGTTCAATGCCAGCGCGGTTGTCTCCCCCAAAGTCTCCGACTCGCTCAATGCAGTACCGCAGATCCGCTTGGGAAACTGGTGTTTCAGACAGGTACTCTGCTTTACCCGGAAACCGAGCTTCTGGGCGGCGGCCTATATCCATGACCACTTCGACCAGGCTTTCTTGATCGGGATGCTGTTCCAGGCGTTGGCGGATCTCATTGGGCAAAATATCCAGCAACTTACTGAGATCGTCTGTAATTTGCATATTCTTCATCGTGACGGTTTGAGGCTCAATCGATGCCATTTCTAAAGGGGCTGATGCGGGCTGTTGTGTCTGGCTCTGGCTCGGTGAAGCTGGGAGCGAGTCAGGAGCACTCGGCAAATTTTCCTGATTGTCAAAGGAATTAGTACTGTTAAGGCTCACCATAGGGATTAAAAAATTGGATTAACAGCGGCAACAGAATTAGGGTTCAGAATTTTGGTGGCATCGGAGGTCAACGTCCCAGCAAAAATGGAGTGTACAGGTACTCATAAACCTGAAGGAAGTCAAGCAGAGGCTAAGGCCAAGGCTCAGGACAGTAAGGGTTGATGGAGCGTGAGTGGTGGCTTGATCTGACACACTAAGGAGTGTGCTAAATCAACGGCCCGCCATAGTAAGTCTGGTTGATCTTCCAAACATAGCGATCGCGATGGAGCTACGGCCAAAGCGATTGCACCTGGAATGGGTTCAGCCACTAGAACGGGCAGAGCAAGAGCTTCTAACTGCTCCAAGATAGGAGCCAGCAAAACTCTGGCATAGCTGCCATAGGCGACTCCAGCGATATGTCGGTCGGTGGAGTGTTGGGTGGCCAAAAGCCCCAGACTGGTCAGCTTCTCAACGGTATGACGATTGGTTCCTCCTGCTAATTGCACAAAGCCTGGTAGGTTCGCGGCCAATACCTTTTGGCCCAGCTTGACGGCAGCTCTGGTGGCACCATCCCCAATATCGCCACTCATGGGTCGTCCATCGGTTTGCCACACCAAGGCGCAGGTCAGCGGCGAAATGGTGTCGTAGATAGACCAGAGATAGTCAATCAAGCCGTCGCCATCGGGACAACTGATGGCCAACAGTTTGAGTTCTCCTACCCAAGGAGCGATCGCCCGCCACAACCGCTGAAAATCAGCTAAGCGCCCCACCTGCGTATGAATCTCTAGGGCATCTACTCCTGCTTGGAGCACCAGAGGAGCGATCGCCTCCGGAGTAAACATATGGGAGCGAGTGGTGATTTGCTGAATCGGACAGATGGGTAAACAGCGCCCACACCCATAGCACCGGGCATCAATGACTCCAGAAAAAGGCTCCGGTTGGTTTTGCTGGGGTTGCTCAAAGACGATCGCTTGCGCGGGGCAAATCGTCTCGCAAGGACGCGGACAGTCAGATGGACATAGGGTTGGGTTAAATTCTGCTTTGCGGAAATGGGGATCTTCGCCATCGTTTAAACTCACCATCAGCCAAGGACGACCTCCCCAGGCCAGAGATGGATGCTCAGAGGCGATCGCAATTTGGCTCGCTGTATCTAGAGCGGTTTGGGCGATCGCGATTACTGCTGGGTCTGCGGCAACATCAATACAATCAGCACCAGCCAGAGCATAGGACAGAGTTAAGTTTCGGACGGCAGGGAGATGTTGGAAACTGGCTCCGCAAATTAATTTGAACCAGTGTCCCTCCCTTAGAGAACGTAAGGGATGGTCAAAGTTAGTCACACCTTCATGCTAATGCCCTCGCCGAAAAATGACGAGGCTCTAGATAAAATTTGATCCCTCGGCTCTTGCATCTAGCTTTGAGAGATAGAGTTCTCTTCGTTACAGGTCAGCCCAAAGAGGAAATGTAACACGGGGACTGATCTCGCCTGGGTTTGTAGCGGCTGATACGTGGACTAGAGGTACCAACTGGCCAAAATATCAATCCACGCTAATGCAGGATCACGGTGTTGCAGGTGGTTCTGTAGTACTTGTTGTAACAAAGGTCTGTTTAAAGCGGCATAAGCAGCATCAAGTAAGGCGATCGCGTGCGGTTCCCACTCTTCACTGTGCAATGACCATAAATCTTTGCCGAACTTTAAAGCTGTACCAGGAAAGCCTGTTTCTAATGCTTCTCTAGCTTCGATCAGTTTTTCGGCTTTGGTATGTTTCACTAGAGGGCGATACAGTTCTGGAGATACCACAATACCCATCTCATCCCAGGTTGGAGCTGTAATGACTCTTGCTGGTACTGAATTTGTGATAGTCCTGCCAGCTTGAAACTGCTGCAATTTTGCAGAGAGTTCACTGAGCTGATCAAGCTGTTCTTGCCAGTCCTCAAGATCTTCCACACCATCCTCTATATCTGCCTGAATGCCTTCTAGTTGTTTCGCAAGATGAGTTTCAACAGCATCAAATAAAGTAGAGCCAGAATTCTCAAGCTGATAAGCATCATTTTGGTAATACCTACAGACGCAGCCAGGAAGCATACTGGGGTCATCAAAGTAGTAGCCCCAATGAAGACCATCTACTTGCCCAGCCAGAACCGTAAAAAACTCAGGTGGATCGCGGTAGAAACGCCAATGAAGGATAAAAGGCAGTTGGGGTTGCTGTTCATCAAATCTTCCTGCTAAGACTTCGAATGGGCCTACCAAATTAATTTCCAAATCAGCTTCTAGAGCATTGAGGGGATCTTCAGGATTGAGCCATTGAGCAAAGTCCCAAAATTCAAAGAAGTCGTTTGGAAAGACTAAGCCATAATGATTTCTTATTTTTTGCTGAGCTGCTTCCATAAGGTTTAATTAGCTCTCTGAATTGGAATATAGTGCGCTCGCCTTACGCTTAACCTTTTTTATCAATATTTGTGAGTTAAGTCTTAGAAACGAAGGACTCACTCAGAGCTTATATCTGAACTAACTATTGGAATGCCAGGAAATAGAAGCTTTTTTAATAAAAGATTCAAATTCAGCTTGGAAATTAATATTTTGAACACGCCAATTTACACCAGGCTTGTAGAAAGTAAACTCATACCACATTGGCTGTCGCTCATAATAACAGAAGTAATAATCTATGGCGTATCGCTTTGATATTGTTATATCGCTCAAGTATTCATAACCTATAAAATTACCCAAGTATTCACTCGACATTACAAGCTGCTGTCGCATTTGCAGAAAGGAATCTCTCGGAACCCAAGGACTCATATCAGAAAAAATGAATTCTATAGCAGCTTCAACTTGATTTTGAGCAATTAAATTAAAATAACTGGCAATAATTTCTTAGCGCTGGGAAGATTCTTGATTCATATGACTTGATGTCAGATAAATTGAGTGTTGATTCTAGCAAGCCTACTTCTAAATTAATAAAGTTAACTGATAATTTTAATAAAGCTTATGTTAAATAGAAATTTTTAAGATCTAGCTATTAGAATCTGTGGGCGATCGCCCTGCCTTTATCTACTAATATTTAATTCTCTCTACATTGGGCGGATTGCTATCCGCCCCTACCAATGATTGGCTAATTGCTAATTGCCAAATGCCAATTTCTAAAATGTCACGACTGTCCGAATTGCATCGCCTCTGTGCATCAGGTCAAAGGCTTCATTGATTTTTTCGACTGGCATCACATTGGTGATCAAATCATCGATGTTGATTTTGCCGTCCATGTACCAATCCACAATCTGGGGTACATCGGTGCGGCCTCTAGCGCCTCCGAAGGCTGAACCTTTCCAGACGCGGCCCGTGACCAGTTGAAACGGTCTGGTGCTGATTTCTTGGCCTGCACCTGCCACGCCGATGACGACGCTGACCCCCCAACCTTTATGGCAGCACTCTAAAGCTTGGCGCATGACGTTGACGTTGCCAATACACTCGAAGCTGTAGTCAGCCCCACCTTTGGTTAGTTCCACCAGGTGAGCCACCAAGTCACCCTCCACTTCTTTGGGGTTAACGAAGTGCGTCATACCCAGTTTTTCTGCCAAGGCACGCTTCTTGGGGTTGATGTCCACCCCGATGATCATGTTGGCTCCCACCATCCGGGCACCTTGGATGACATTGAGGCCGATGCCACCCAAGCCAAACACCACCACATTCGCTCCTGGCTCAACTTTGGCGGTGTAGAGAACAGCACCAATTCCCGTGGTGACGCCGCAGCCGATATAGCAGACTTTATCGAAGGGGGCATCTTCGCGAATTTTGGCAACGGCAATTTCGGGCAGCACCGTATAGTTGGCAAAGGTGGAGGTGCCCATGTAGTGATGGATCATCTTGCCGTCAATCGAGAAACGGCTGGTGCCATTGGGCATCAACCCTCGACCTTGAGTACTCCGAATCGCTTGGCACAGGTTGGTTTTGAAGCTGAGGCAATACTCGCAATTACGGCATTCGGGGGTGTAGAGGGGAATCACATGGTCACCGGGTTTTACCGAAGTGACTCCTGGCCCCACTTCTACGACCACACCCGCTCCTTCGTGCCCCAAAATTGCTGGGAACAAGCCTTCTGGGTCAGCGCCCGAGAGTGTAAAAGCATCGGTATGACAAACCCCGGTTGCTTTAATTTCGACTAATACTTCGCCTGCTTGCGGGCCTTCGAGCTGCACGGTTTCAATACTCAACGGCTTTCCAGCTTCAAAGGCAACGGCGGCTTTAACGTCCATCCCACGGCTCCTAGAGTCAATTTTTTTCACGGCACAGTACAAACTGGGCCAACCTCCTGTCGCCGAAGACAGAATGTTTGACCCAGTTCAAGCACTTACTTCAGGATACTGACTATCCCATAGCATTGACTTGGCATTGACTCGGTAGGGGTTCAGGCTTCGTATACAGTCTCGTCTTCTTTGCGCCAGGCAGGATCAACAATGCAAATGAACACCAACGGCTCGCTGCTAGTGTTGCGGATAAATTGCTTGGCGTTGGGGGGAATATAGACCGTATCTCCCGGTTCTACGATTTGGGTTTCGTCGCCGATGTGCATCTCTCCTTGACCACGGAGAATGTAGTAGACCTCAGATGTAGTGAGCGAGTGAGGCGTGGAGGTTTCGCCAACCGGAACGATCGCATGAGCGAGACTGTAGCGCAAATTCACCGCTTGCTTGTCGGGGTGCAACAGTTCTCGCAGCAAGGTGCTGTCACCCGCGACAAATTCTTCGCAGTCGTAGAGTTTTCGTACTAACATTCCTAAGTCTCACGCGATCGCTGGCAACGATTTTAGAGTACTGGGGGAATGGTTAGTAGCGATGTGAAACTGGAAGGGGCTGAGAAGTTGGTTCGTAGTCAGGGCAGTAGATGGCATCCTCAGAAAGGGCAGTGGCGGGATGCACAGTGCATTTGAGGTGATAGTCCCCGGTGAAAAATTCGCAGTTGGCGCAAGGGATTTGGTGCATTTTCTTGGCACTGTTCACACTATCGCGCACCGCTGACCAAGTACCCCAACTAACCAGAACGATCAAACCCCAAGCCGTGATAAAGCAAATGGGTACTAGAACTGGCTGAATCACCCGAACCAGGAAATAGAGCAGTTGCAGGACGCTAATTAGGAGAGTGTCAAACATAAGTGTTACTGATGCCATCAATTAGTTTTAATTACCAATCGATCGCATGAAATGCAAGTGGTTTGTCAAGAGCTTTCAAGACGGAGCCCATTTCTGCCGTAGCGCTTGGTTGGGCTGTCTGGGTACTTTCCAAGGTAGCAATCGCTAGACTAGAAATCCTGTGCCGTTGGACACATCTGTTTCTGACTCTGTTGTTTTTTGAGGGATTATGCCACTGCACCATAGTTCGGGGCGCTGGCGCTTGGGCTTAGCGTTATCTCTACTCACCGTGTTTCTTTGGGGAGTACTACCCGTGGCATTGACGGTGACGCTACAAACGTTGGATGTCTATACAGTCACTTGGTTTCGCTTTCTAGTTTCCTTTGTGTTGCTGGCCCTCTATTTGGCAGGGCGAAAACAGTTGCCCAACCTAGAAAATCTGCGATCGCTGCAATTGTGGAAGCTGTTGGCGATCGCGACGGTGTTTCTGGCGATCAACTACTTACTGTTTCTGCAAGGACTGGCCCAAACTTCCCCTGCCAACGCCCAAGTGTTGATTCAGCTTGCGCCTGTCTCAATGGGCTTAGGGGCTTTGTGGGTGTTTAAGGAGCGCTACACGCTGCGGCAGTGGGCAGGTTTGGCGCTGCTAACCTTAGGATTTTCGCTCTTTTTTCATGAGCAACTGCGGGTACTCGTCACGAGTTCGGCTCAGTATCTAGGAGGGAGTGGTTTGCTGGTGTTAGCGGCGATCGCTTGGGCCGTCTATGCTTTAGCTCAGAAGCAACTGTTACAAACTCTGCCGTCTGCCACGATTATGATGGCAATTTATGGTGGTGCAACGGTTCTGTTTACCCCGACTGCTGCCCCTCAGAAACTTCTCAGTTTAGATACATTTCATTGGATGGCCTTGCTCTTTTGCGCTTT
>DATNPE010000686.1:0-3423 GCA_036703355.1 Allocoleopsis sp.
GGGTAGAGTGGTGCCGATGTATTCTAAGGTTTCTTGGAGAACTCCAGTTTTTGCCACTGCCACATCCACTGCCGTACCCCGGTTCTCACTCCTTTCTCTAGGAGGAGTCGATTGGGCACCCGCTTGGTTTTTTGCTTTATCGCATCCAATTAGAAAAGGCAATGGTATAAGTACGCATAAGAGCAAGAAAAGAGAAAATCTGTGCTTTTGCTTTCCTTCTCGTGATACTTGGCTTAAGGGTTCTGCTAAGGAGAATAAAATAGCAGGGGGATGAGTAGATTTATAGTTGGAGTACATCTAGATTCCACACAGGACACAAGCGGACTTGATCGGTGAATGGGGGCAGGAATTAAGAAGCTGACTGGGCTTGGCAAGGAAAGCTACAGCTAATGCTTTAACTTTCTGGAGAGTGAATTCAAGGCGGTTGCAGCTAAAGATTAGTTCCACGAGTACCGATGTTGAGACTTCACGCTCTGCTTGAGGCGGATGAGTCCAGCTTCAAACACGATTTGCAGATGCCCTCCTGATAAAAACTACGTCTACTTACTTTTAATATTATTTAAAACATTTACAACAAATATCAGTCGTGTGACAGATAAAAATTTGCTGAACCTTACAGCTGAGGTTGAACAGAACTGCCGAGAAGTCGAGAAATTCGATGTTGAACGCGAGGATTGGGGATTGACCGCACTAGTTTCTTTTTGCCAGACTCGCCACTATTGTTGCTAATTCCGCGGGTTCCACTGGTTTCGGGATGTGCATCTGAAACCCTTCTGCGATCGCACGCGTTCGGTCTTCGGCTCTAGCATAGGCGGTGAGTGCCACAGCCGGAATCTGTCCTCCTTGCTCTATCTTCAATGCCCTGACCTTGCGGATTAAGCTGTAACCATCTTCTTCAGGCATGCCGATATCGCTGACTAAGACATCCGCTTTTAACTTTGAGATGGCTTCAATTGCTTCGCTTGCCGAGGCAACGGCGATGACATGAGCGCCACATTGTTCTAGCAGAGTAAGGATGTATTCCCGCGAATCAGCCTCGTCGTCAACAACCAGTACTCGCATACCTTGAAGTGATGGAGGGTTTTCAAACGGTACTGCACCTCCAACCGTTGGGTGTATCCGCTCCGGATGGTTGGCATTGAGGCGGACGGGCATAAGCGGCAGCTTGACGGTAAAGGTTGCTCCCTGCCCCTCACCCTGACTTTCGGCTCGAACCGTTCCACCATGTAACTCTACCAGATGACGCACGATCGCTAAGCCCAATCCTAGACCACTGTATGAGCGGGTGATCGAACTATCCTCTTGTCGAAATCGCTCAAAGACATAGGGGACAAAGTCGGGGCTGATGCCTTGACCGGTATCCGTTACTGTAATTTCAACATGGGAATTTACACGCTCTAACCGCACCTGAACGCGCCCACCTTTCGGTGTGAATTTGATAGCGTTCGATACTAAATTCCAGACGATCTGCTGCAAGCGATCGGCATCGCCTGCAACTGGCCCTGCTGCCGGATCGAGTACGGTTTGCAACCGAATCTCCTTGGCTTCAGCAGCTGGACGCACCGTATCAATCGCCGCCTGAATTACTGAAACCAGCTCAACCGAGCGAACATTCAAGCGGAGCTTGCCCTGAATAATTCGAGAAACATCCAGTAAATCTTCAACCAGTTGCGCTTGTGACCGAGCACTGCGCTCAATTGTCTCCATTGCCCGAGCGGTAGTGGCTTCGTCAAACTTGCGACTATTGAGCAACCGAGTCCAACCCAGCATGGCATTAAGGGGAGAGCGAAGTTCGTGGGAGAGAGTTGCCAAGAATTCGTCCTTCATGCGGTTTGCTGCTTCCGCTTGGACGCGTGCCGCTTGTTCGCGGGCAAGAAGCTGGGCGCGTTCGTCTTCTGCTCGCTTCCGTTCGGTAAAGTCGCGCATGATTTTAGCAAAGCCTCGTAGCTTTCCCGTCTCATCACGTAAGGGGGTGACGATACCACTAGCCCAGAAACGGGAACCGTCCTTACGGATGTGCCAGCGTTCATCTTCAGCCCGACCCTCTGTTACTGCTTGTTCCAGTTCTTGCAGATCCGCACCTTGATCGAGGTCTTCAGGAGTAAAGATAATTGCGCCAGACTGTCCCAGGATTTCTGCTTCTCGATAGCCTAAAAGATGTTCTGCTCCTATACTCCATCCACTGACACAGCCTTCCGTATCCAGGAATAAAATGGCATAGTCTTCCATATTTTCCAACAACAGGCGGAACCGCTCTTCACTGGCCCGCAGTGCTTCCTCTGCCCTCCTCCGGTCAGTAATGTCAGCCACGATGTAAACGGCACCCTTGAACACTCCGTCTTGATCGAAGATTGGGTCTGTGAAGATAGAAAGCCATCGGTTATCGAGCTGAATATCCTGACTTTCCCGTTGGCGAGTTTCCTGGACGCGATTGAAGAGAGTCACATAGGTAGACCCCAGCCTGGTTTGCATCAGCCCCTGATGCAAGCAACCATTAATTTCGCTAGACGGCTTTTTTAAAAACTCCGTCATCGTCCTGTTGCAGCGCAGGACTCTTCCTTCCCAGTCCAGCAAACAAATGCCCTCATTCATGGCATCGAATGTCGTTTGCCACTCACTCACCAACGTCAGCGCTGCTTCCTCAGCCTGTCGCATTCGCAATAGCGCCTTGACCGTTGCGATCAACTCGATCGCTTCCACCGGTTGAATCAGGTAGCCATCTGCCCCACTTTCTAATCCCTGTACCCTATCCTTACTTTCGACTAAACTCGCAGATAGCAGCAGGATAGGAATAGATGCGGTACTGGAGTTGGCTTTGAGTCGCTCAGCAATCTCGAATCCACATATATCGGGAAGTTTCACATCCGAGATAATCAAGTCCGGTTTCTCTCGCTCTACCGCTTGCAGCCCCGCTTCCCCCGTGGCAGCCTCCGTAACATTAAACCCTGCATTATGCAGCATCCGCGCCACGACATAACGAGTAACTTCGTTATCGTCTACATGCAACACACTGATGAGTGGACGCTCAACCATGACCCTTCCCGCAATCCTCCAAGATTAATCCAGCCAAGATGAGTGCATCCCGTAGTGTAGCGAATGCTACTTCCTGGGATGCACTCTCTTTAGAAAGAATCGCTATTGTTTGGTTAGCCAGATAGTTACGCTCTTGTTCGTCAAGCCACTTTGAGGTATTGATAATCACGGGGATATGGCGAGTTGCAGGGTCACTTTTGAGTTGGTCTAGAACCTCAATGCCACTCATTTCTGGCATAACTAGATCGAGAACGATGCAAGCGGGATTTTCACTCCTCGCTAAGCGGATGCCCTCGCCTCCATTGGCGGCTTCAATGATGTTGCATTGAGTATCGACTAACAGTTGCTTAAACAAATATCGGGCTACCAAATTATCGTCAATGAGCAAGA
>DATNPE010000687.1:0-16655 GCA_036703355.1 Allocoleopsis sp.
TAAAAAACAAGATGGGCGAACCCATCGTTGTAATACTTCTAAGCTTTGGCTCCTCACTTTTGGCAACTCCTAGTAAGGCACGAATCTCATAGGCTGGATCATCGGATTCAAAGTTTTGCTCAGAAAACAAAACGTCCCATAGAACCACGCTACCTAGTGAGTGAGTGACAATGTGAATTTCATCATCTTCAGGATGCGCCCTGACAAATTTATATAGTTGTTCCGCAATAATCTCTCTAATATCTTTTCCCTTATCTGTGTTGAAGTAGGTGAGGATATCACCAAAAAACTGGGAAATAAAATCTTCTCTAAATTCTTGATAGCGAAAGACATCTCCTACATCCACTTGAGGATAATTTCTTTTGAGTTCTTGCAGATCTTGATGAATCCAGTGCCACAGTTGCCCTGTTTGTTTATACACGACACCCCAGAAGCTTGAGTAAAAGTGTGGTAAAGCTTCATTTCGCCGCGTAAACTCTCCTTTCAACAGATTTTGCAGATGCTTAGAGTAGTCAGCATCTTTTGTAGCAACACCGTGGATGAAGAATACAAGCACTCTGCTATAGACCTCCCTTGACTATTAAGCTAACCGGGTTTTTCTAGCCACTTTAATCAAATTCATCGCCCCAAGCTAATGTTACTTAGCTCAATACCAGCTTGTATCTACTGAAGAGTTTATTAAACAAAACTCCCCCACCTTGCGGCAGGGGAGTTCCTATTAACCTATACAGCTAACGCGAGTCAATCAGTGAAGATTAACCGAACTTGCTGGCAGTAGAGGCGATGAGGAAAGCGGCGTAGGTGAGGACATAGCCAACGGTGAAGTGGACTAGACCAGTCAACCAGCCTTGAACGATGGAGAGAGCAACAGGCTTGTCCTTCCAGCGAACCAGGTTCGCGAGAGGAGTACGCTCGTGCGCCCAAACCAAGGTTTCGATCAATTCTTGCCAGTAACCTCTCCAGGAGATCAAGAACATGAAACCAGTTGCCCAAACCAGGTGTCCGAAGAGGAACATCCAGGACCAGACTGCCAGGTTGTTCATGCCGTAGGGGTTGTACCCGTTGATCAACTGAGCAGAGTTTAGCCAGAGATAATCGCGGAACCAGCCCATGAGGTAGGTAGAAGACTCATTGAACTGAGCGACGTTGCCTTGCCATACAGACAGATGCTTCCAGTGCCAGTAGAAGGTGACCCAACCCAGGGTGTTCAGCATCCAGAAGACAGCAAGGTAGAAGGATTGTTCCCAAGCAGAAGTTTGGCAGGTACCGCCACGGCCAGGGCCGTCGCAAGGGAAGGTGAAGCCGAAGTCCTTTTTATCGGGCATCAGCTTGGTACCACGAGCATCCAAAGCACCTTTGACGCAGATCAAGGTCGTAACGTGTAGACCCAGAGCGATCGCATGGTGAACCAGGAAGTCGCCAGGACCAATGGTCAAGAAGAGGGAGTTGGTGCCACTGTTGATAGCATCCAACCAGTTAGGCAACCAGGCAGCGCCAGCATTGGAAGCAACGCTATCTGCATTAGATAGCAGCGCATTGAAGCCATAGAGTGCCTTACCGTGAGAAGCCTGAATGAACTGAGCGAATACAGGCTCAATCAGGATTTGCTTTTCAGGAGTACCGAAAGCAACTACAACGTCGTTATGGACGTATAGACCCAGGGTGTGGAAGCCCAGGAAGAGAGATACCCAGCTCAGGTGAGAAATGATCGCTTCTTTGTGACGGAGGACGCGATCGAGCACGTTGCCTTTGTTCTGGTCTGGATCGTAGTCACGAACCCAGAAGATAGCACCGTGAGCAAACGCACCAATCATTAAGAAGCCTGCAATGTACTGGTGGTGGGTGTACAGAGCTGCCTGAGTGGTGAAGTCCTTAGCCATGAAGGCGTAAGGAGGCATGGAGTACATGTGCTGAGCAACCAAGGAGGTGACAACACCCAACGCTGCCAGGTGGATACCCAACTGGAAGTGCAGCGAGTTGTTGTAGGTGTCATACAAGCCTTGGTGAGGCAAGTTGAACTGACCTTCGGTCTTAGCGCCAAAGAAGTTCTTGGCATTCAGCATGTCTTTGATGCTGTGACCAATTCCGAAGTTGGTGCGGTACATGTGGCCTGCAATGATGAAGATCACTGCGATCGCCAGGTGGTGGTGAGCCATGTCAGTCAGCCACAGGGACTGAGTCTGAGGATGGAAGCCACCCAAGAAGGTCAGGATTGCATTACCTGCGCCTTCAGCAGTACCAAACACGTGCTGAGCACTGTCTGGGTTTTCTGCATACACACCCCAGTTCCCGGTGAAGAAGGGACGTAGACCTTCTGGGTGCGGCGGAGTGGTTAGGAAGTTATTCCAACCCACGTGCTGTCCACGAGATTCGGGGATGGCAACGTGAACCAAGTGACCTGTCCAAGCCAAAGAGCTAACACCGAACAAACCAGCTAGGTGGTGGTTCAGGCGAGATTCAGCATTCTTGAACCAAGAAAGACTAGGACGGAACTTGGGCTGGAGGTGCAACCAACCTGCAAACAGGAAGATCGCAGAGAGGATGAGCAGGAACACGGAGCCTTGATAAAGGTCACCATTGGTGCGCATCCCGATGGTGTACCACCAGTGGTAAACGCCAGAGTAAGCAATGTTTACAGGGCCAGAAGCGCCACCTTGGGTAAACGCATTGATCGCGGGTTGACCAAAGTGGGGGTCCCAAATCGCGTGAGCAATGGGACGGACATTCAGTGGATCTTTGATCCAGGTTTCAAAGTTACCTTGCCAGGCGACGTGGAACAGGAGGCTAGAAGTCCACAGGAAGATGATTGCCAAGTGGCCGAAGTGGGAAGCAAAAATCTTTTGATAAAGATTCTCTTCCGTCATGCCGTCATGGCTTTCAAAGTCGTGAGCCGTCGCGATCCCGTACCAAATCCGACGTGTAGTCGGGTCTTGAGCGAGGTCCTGGCTAAATTTAGGGAATTTAGTTGCCATAGTTTTAGGGAGTCCTCCTCGCCCTTATCCTATCGAAATTGATCGAGCTAGGAAGAATGCCCAAGTTGTAGCAATTCCTCCCAGGAGGAAGTGAGCCACCCCTACCGCACGGCCTTGAATGATGCTCAAAGCACGAGGTTGGATAGAAGGCGCCACTTTCAGTTTGTTGTGAGCCCAAACGATAGACTCAATCAATTCTTGCCAGTAGCCGCGACCACTGAACAGGAACATGAGACTGAATGCCCAAACGAAGTGAGCACCAAGGAACATCAAGCCGTAGGCAGACAGCGCCGTCCCGTAGGACTGAATCACTTGAGAAGCTTGTGCCCAGAGGAAGTCACGCAACCAGCCGTTGATCGTGATTGCACTTTGAGCAAAGTTGCCACCTGTGACATGAGACACAGTGCCATCAGGATTGACACTACCCCACACATCCGATTGCATTTTCCAGCTGAAGTGGAAGATAGCAATGGAGAGGGAGTTGTACATCCAGAACAAACCTAGGAAGACGTGGTCCCAACCAGAGATTTGGCAGGTGCCGCCACGACCGGGGCCGTCGCAAGGGAAACGGAAGCCCAGGTTGGCTTTGTCAGGAACTAGGCGAGAGCCGCGAGCGAAGAGAACGCCCTTGAGCAGAATCAGAACCGTTACGTGAATCGTAAATGCATGGATGTGGTGAACCATGAAGTCCGCCGTACCCAATGCAATTGGCATCATTGCGACCTTGCCGCCAACAGCAACCGCACCACCACCGAACGCATAGCTAGCAGGAGCCAGCGCGTTGGGAGCAGTACCGCCCGGAGCTAAGGTGTGGATATTTTGTACCCACTGGGCAAAGATAGGCTGCAATTGGATTGCAGAATCCGAGAACATATCTTGAGGACGACCCAAAGCTCGCATCGTGTCGTTGTGTACGTACAGACCGAAGCTGTGGAGACCCAAGAAAATGCACACCCAGTTGAGGTGAGAGATGATGGCATCGCGGTGACGAATCACCCGATCCAGCAGGTTGTTTTGATTCACAACTGGATCGTAGTCACGCACCATGAAGATCGCACCGTGAGCTGCTCCACCGACGATGAAGAAGCCACCGAGCCACATGTGGTGAGTGAACAGAGAAAGTTGCGTTGCGTAATCCGTAGCCATGTAAGGGTACGGAGGCATTGAGTACATGTGCTGAGCCACGATGATGCTCAAGGAACCAACCATTGCCAGGTTGATCGCCAGTTGAGCGTGCCAAGAGGTGGTGAGCACTTCGTAAAGACCTTTATGGCCTTCCCCGGTGAAGGGACCTTTGTGGTTTTCCAAGATGGTCTTGATGCTGTGGCCAATACCCCAGTTGGTGCGGTACTGGTGACCAGCAATCAAGAAGAGAACTGCGATCGCCAAGTGGTGATGAGCAGTGTCAGTGAGCCAGAGACCACCTGTCACTGGATTCAGACCACCTTTGAAGGTCAGGAAGTCTGCATACTCACCCCAGTTCAAGGTGAAGAAAGGAGTCAGACCCTTTGCAAAGCTAGGGAAGATCTCTGCCATCAAATTGGAGTTCAAGATGAACTCATGGGGCAGAGGAATCTGATCAGCCGGAACACCTGCATCAAGCAAGGCGTTAACAGGCAGTGATACGTGGATTTGGTGACCAGCCCACGCCAACGAGCCCAGACCGAATAGACCAGCCAAGTGGTGATTGAGCATAGACTCAACGTTTTGGAACCACTCTAGCTTCGGAGCCCGTTTGTGATAGTGGAACCAGCCAGCAAATAGCATCAGAGCGGCTGCTACCAGACCACCGATCGCGGTGACATATAGCTGGTAGGTATTAGTAAAGCCAGCAGCGCGCCAGAGGTAGAAGAAGCCAGAAGTGATCTGGATACCTTGGAAACCGCCGCCAACGTCTGCATTCAAAATTTCTTGACCGAAAATGGGCCAAACCACTTGAGCGCTAGGTTTAACGCCTAGGGGGTTAGCCAGCCAAGCTTCATAGTTTGAAAAGCGAGCGCCATGAAAATACATCCCGCTCAGCCAGATAAACACGACAGCCAAGTGGCCGAAGTGAGCGCTGAAGATTTTACGGGATACGTCTTCTAAGTCACTAGTATGACTATCAAAATCGTGAGCGAGGGCATGAAGATTCCAAATCCAAGTAGTGGTTTTGGGTCCTCGAGCGAGGGTCCGGTCAAAGTGCCCTGGTTGTCCCCATTTCTCAAAAGAAGTAGGAACTGGGTCTTTGTCAACGACCACCCTTGCTTTAGCCTCTCGCTCCTGTGGACTAACTGCCATTGAGACTCTCCTCTCTTTAGACAAGGAACGAGGAATCTCCCACCCTCAGAGGTGTCTGAATTCACCTGATGTTCTTTCCTGAGTTGTTACAGACACTAAAAACCAGGTTTATGAGACCTGGATTGAGCTTTGTAACCCAATCTGAATCTGTGATTCAGAAAAGAACGCAATCCTCATCATTTCATCCCGCGAGAGGTTGAAAGTATGATGCAGAGTGCCTGAGGGGAGCTTCATGGTGAATTATAGGCTTGCCTCACGGTGTGTTTACGTAGCAGTTAACAATAATTCAAGTTGTCTAAAGCAGGAGTGGGTCTGACATTGGCGTTTTATGATGCAGCGCAAAATGTCAAGGAGATTTGCATAAGTTCACATCGCGCCATGAACCGTAAACAAGCGATCGCTTTTGCACCCTGATTTTGAGCCGTGCAGCCTCTAGACTGAAGTTGCGCTTAAAGCTGACCAAAATGGCTGAAAAGCTAGTAAAAATGGCTTCTTTCCAGCGCCAAGACCTGGGAATATAGTTCTCAAGCCTTAGAGTAATATCGGGCTGTAACTCCGTAATGGCTCATCCTCATCTGAGGGTCTAATCAGGGAGTGAAAGCCTTTTTCGCTATAGTTCCCTAGGAACGACTTGCGTAAAGATTTTTGATGTCGGTCGCTTAGGAGTGATGCTGCGTGTTTGTGATGAATTGGCGGTGTGCTGCTAAAAGTTTCATTTCCTTCTTAGTAGCAGTCAGTCTGGTGGTAGGTCTAGGAGGCTGTGGCGATCGCTCCGAAGCGCGTCTTCCTGGTCCTGCGGGTACCCCCCAACTTGTAGGAAAGGCAGGCAAGGTCTCAGAAGTTTCTCCGCCGGAGGTCATTCAAACACTGCGGCAAAGCTTAGAAAAGTATCAGCCTCAAGTCTCGATTGTGAGTCCTCGCCCGAATGAGGTGCTGCAAGACAACACAGTCTCAGTGCAGTTCCAGGTTACAGACTTGCCTCTGTTCAAAGATGCTCAATTGGGCTTGGGGCCACACTTACATGTGATTTTGGACAATGAGCCTTACGAAGCGGTTTATAACGTTGACCAGCCCTTCGTCTTGAAGGATGTCAAACCGGGAACCCACACACTACGGGTGTTTGCCTCTCGGCCCTGGCACGAAAGTTTTAAGAATGAAGGAGCCTACGCTCAGACCACTTTCCATGTCTTTACCAAAACTGAAGAAAACACGCCTAGCCCAGAAGTGCCGCTGTTAACCTACAGTCGCCCCAAAGGAGACTATGGTGCAGAGCCCATCATGCTCGACTTCTATCTGACCAACGCCCCGCTACATCTGGTGGCCCAGGAAGAAGACGATGATGATATTGCTGATTGGCGGATTCGCTGCACCATCAATGGCGAAAGCTTTACCTTCGATCGCTGGCAACCGCTTTATCTCAAAGGTTTCCAGCCTGGAAAGAACTGGGTACAGCTAGAGCTGTTGGATGAGAAAGGCAAGCCGATTGAGAACGCCTTTAACAACACAGTACGGCTGATTACTTACAACTTGAACGGCCAAGATGCGCTCTCTAAGATAGTGCGTGGCGAGATTTCAGCCGAGCAAGCCCGTGGCATTGTTGACCCTAACTACAAGCCTCAGGCAACCACACCCGCACCAGCCCCAGCGATCGCCCCTGCTCCTGAACCTGAACCGGAAGCGATCGCTCCTGTTCCTAGTCCTGCGGTAGAAGCACCTAAACCTGTAGAAGAGGAACCCGTAGAAGAAGAACCCACGCCTGAACCTTCTATAGAGCCTATTCCTGCACTAGACGCGATCCCAGCGCCCACGACGGCTCCAGTTAAGCCGATCCAGCCAACTACGCCTAAGCCCGGTGGTTTCTTCAATCGCTTCCGCCCCCCTGCGGTTCCGAGTTACACCACACCGAAACCTGAGTTTGTGCCTCGCAGCAAGCCAGAAGCCAAACCGCCAGAAGTAATTGAGGCTCCTGAGCCTGAGGTGATTCCTGAACCTGCGTCTGAACCTGCGATCGCCCCCACTCCGGAACCATCTTCGGAACCGATAGAATCCGCTCCTGCTCCCGCACCTGCTCAGGAGGAAGAGAAATCACCCACACCAACCGTCCCGGAAGCACCAAAAGCCGTTGAGTCTAAACCCGGTGGCTTTTTTAATCGCTTCCAAAAACCAGCTCCTACTTCTAGCCCGGTGGTACCTGCTCCTAGCGCTGCGCCAAGCTTGCCCGATCTGCTAGAAGCCCCCACCCCAGAAACGATTGATGAAGTCGAACCAACGCCTGCTCCCACCGAGTTACCTAAACCTGCTCAGGAGCCAATCAAGGTCGAAGCACCCGCATCCACAAAACCAACTGGATTCTTCCACCTGCGCCCACCTGCGCCCAGCACGACTGCTCCAAAAGTAATTGAAGCTCCAGTGACCGAGCCAGCAGCGCCAGAGGAGACTCCTGCATCGACCCCAGTAGAAACAGCCGTTCCAGAACCCACGCCTGCTCCAGAGGAGAAGCCCAAAACGCAACCGACCGAATCTAAACCCGGTGGTTTCTTTAATCGTTTCCGTGGCTTCACGCCTGCTCCTGCTGCCCCCACTCCCACAGTGGCTCCAGTCGTACCGGATGTGATTGAAGCACCCGCACCAGAACCAGTTGCCCCTGCAGCAGACCAGGAAATACCCGCAAGCTCTACTACAGAGCCTGCTCCTATTCCTGAAGCTGCACCTGCTCCTGTAGCACCTAAAGCAACGACTAAACCGGGTGGCTTCTTTAATCGCTTCCAAAAGCCAGCACCGAGCGCTCCCGTGCCCAATGCTGCACCTCCAGCGATCGAGGCTCCAGAAGTTGCGCCTAGCGTTGAATCTTCTGAACCTGCGATCGCGCCTAGCCCAGAACCATCGGTAGCAGAGCCAGAAGCGTCAGAACCAACCCTGAAATCCAAGTATGGAGATATTTTTGAGCGGCTACACCAGGAAACGCCTGCTCCTGTCATGCCTGCGCCGATCGTGACTCCTACCTTGCCAGAAGTTGTGGTGCCCAAGCCAAAAGCAGCACTACCCAAACAAACGGCTCCAACCCTACGCAAACGTCCACAGCCAGCACCCACCGCTCAACCTGCTGCTCCCAAAGAAGTGCCGATTATCCAAGCACCAGAGCAGTCCGATCGCTTGCAACAACTGCGCGAGAAGTTTGCCGCTCCTAGCTCACCTGCCGCTACTGATGCCGCCGATGAGACAGAAGCAACCGCTGGCGGTGAAGACAACTCAGAAGCAGAATCTGCCGAAACTCCTTAGAATAACGGGGGCGATTTGACAGGAGACACCATGTCCCGCGTTAGAGCCCCGGAACTACCTCAAGATCGACCCTGGTTGAACACAGCTCATCCCTTGACGCTGCGATCGCTCCGGGGTCGATTGGTTTTATTAGACTTTTGGACCTACGGCTGCATCAACTGTCTTCACGTTTTGCCTACGCTCAAGTACCTGGAGCAGAAATACAAAGACAGCCTGACGGTGATTGGCATTCATGCCGCTAAGTTTGCCAACGAGCAGGAGCTAGACAGCATTCGTCAAGCAATTTTGCGTTATGACATTGAGCACCCCGTACTAGTAGATCATGAGTTTGAAGTTTGGCAGCAGTACGCAGTGCGAGCTTGGCCCACTTTAGTCCTGATTGATCCTGCTGGCTATGTACGGCATTCTCTAACCGGAGAAGTCAGCCGCGATCGCATGGAAGCCTTAATAGACGAACTGTTACAAAACCCTCACACTCAAGCAACTTTGCAGCCACAAGCGCTGAGCTTCACGCTGGAAAAACAGCAGCAACCTCTGATTAGCCCCCTGGCTTTTCCTGGCAAAGTTTTAGTCGGGCAAGTGGGTTCAGAGGCTTTATTGTTTGTCGCTGATTCTGGCCATCATCGCCTCATCGTTGCCTCACTAGCGGGTGAAGGGCGGCATGTGATTGGCACAGGAGCACCGGGGTTAGTCGATGGCGATTTTTCCACCGCTCAATTTTTTGCGCCTCAAGGTATGGCGCTGGATGCAGAACAACAGATTCTCTATGTCGCCGATACAGAAAACCACGCTTTACGGCGAGTAGACCTCAGAAACCAACGAGTTGATACGATCGCTGGCACAGGGATGCAAAACCGTCAGATTCGTCCTCAGCAAGGCTCAGCCTTAGAAATGCTGCTGAATTCGCCTTGGGATTTGGTACTCGTAGGCGATCGCCTCTTTGTCGCAATGGCTGGCTCTCACCAAATTTGGGTTATGTACCTCTCGACTGGATGGATTCAAACTTACGCCGGGAGCGGTGCAGAGGCGGGAGTCGATGGGGAACCTGCCCAAGCCGCCTTCGCCCAGCCTAGCGGTATCACCACCAATGGACAAGTACTTTATGTCGCAGATAGTGAAATTAGTTCCATTCGAGCTGTTGGCTTAGAAGCAAACTACCAAGTCAAAACCGTTTGTGGCAGCGGCCAATTGTTTGGTTTTGGTGATGTAGAGGGTGTGGGTGAAGAGGTGCGACTACAGCACTGCTTAGGGATCACCTATGCTCGCGGCACTTTATGGGTCGCAGATA
The DNA here is from genome assembly GCA_036703355.1 of Allocoleopsis sp. Classification (GTDB taxonomy): domain Bacteria; phylum Cyanobacteriota; class Cyanobacteriia; order FACHB-46; family FACHB-46; genus Trichocoleus. The sequence goes on from DATNPE010000687.1 coordinate 9,820, forward strand.
CCTACAACCACAAAATTAAGTGGATTGACCTCACTACGCGATGCTGCCAAACTCTCTGTGGTAATGGCCAGTCAGGTCAGCAAGATGGCCCCGGAGCCGATAGTACCTTCTCCGAGCCTTCTGGATTGAGTCTCTGGGACAACTGTCTCTACATTGCCGATACGAACAACCATGCTATTCGCCGCATTGCTCTTGATACCTTAACGGTAACAACGCTCACCTTTCCCGGACTTTGTACCCCGACGTTGTGTTTTCCCACCTAAAGCTGTTCAGAAGTGCTGCTTAGGGTTCTGGTCTACCCAGCACCTGCAAAATGCGGTTGACGTTATCTAGCTCACCCACAATGCGCCGCACGGGACGGGGCCAGACTCTGACCAGCGTTGGCGTTGCCGAAACTTGGTCTGTCTCAGCCTGTTCTGGATGCTTCAGAATGTCGATGACTTTGAGGGTGTAGGGATGATGCAGCGAAGTCTCCAAAAGTTGATGTAACGTTTGCAGAGTCCGCTCTGTAGCCGCACTATGCCCAGATACAAATAATCGCAGCACATAACCCTGGGTCGTTGACTCTGAGGTGAGCGCAGATTCATCTTGTTGGTCAGGCGATCGCGACGGTCCCGGAGAAGCATGGTCCCAACGAGTAAAGTTTTGATCAAAGCGCACAATCAGTTCGTGAGACTCCCAGAGCTGAGGAAACTGACGGCGATACATGCCTAGAACCATTGGGTCGCACAAACCGCTAGCGATTGGCACTGGCTTCCAGATCAAATGCTTGGTTTCAAACAGAGCATTCAGTAATGCTTGATGGCGCAAAACTGGCGGACAAGCTTCGGCGAAGACTCGTAACTGCTGCGTTTGCGGGTCTAGCCAGCGGTCGATCGTAGCGGTGTAGCAGGGCACCAGAAAGTGAGGTGGCTCTGACAAACCCAAAATTTCTTGCAAAGCCACGCACAAATGCAAATGCCAGCGTTTTTGCTTGTTTGGATCAATGCAATAAATCAGATCCCCTTTGGGCGTAAATAGGGCGATGCCTTTAAATAATTCTGGCAATGACGAGCGCGCTTGATTCAAGAGATATGTACAGCTAAGGAGACCATACCCAAATTGTAAGGAGTTAATTTCATACTCTGCTGGATTAGAGAATGGAAAAAAGCAACTACTCTCTAGACGAAAGCAGTTGCTCAAGTAGATTACTTAACGGATTTGAACAGGTGTAGAAAGCTGATTCTAGCTTCTGGATAATAGGCTCTAAGGCACTTTAGATGCGGCCTCTGAGTGTCATTGCCATTTCGTTGGGCTTCGGTGATGCTTCCAATGCAGTCTCTTCTGTAATCCGACCCGCTTCATACAGTTTGTAGAGAGACTGGTTCATGGTACACATACCGTCAAAGGTACACTTCGGAATGATCGCTTCCACTTCATCCACGTCGCCCCGCTTGATGTAGTCACGGATGGCGTCGGTGTTGATCATGATTTCGTGGATTGCGGCTCGCTTCCCGTCAGTTGTCCGCACTAGCCCCTGGGCAATGACACCAACCAGAGACTCTGCCACCTGAATTCGCATCGGACCTTGCTCTTCTGGGTTATAGAGGTTGAGAATCCGCTCAATCGTCTTCACCGCGCTGTTGGTGTGCAAGGTACCAAACACTAAGTGACCTGTTTGCGCTGCCTTAAGAGCCGTGTTCACGGTTTCACGATCGCGCATCTCCCCAATCAGAATGATGTCTGGGTCTTCCCGCAAAGATGCCTTCAGGGCGTTATCGAACTTAAGGGTGTTAATCCCCACTTCCCGCTGCTTAATCAGCGATCGCCGACTTTGGTGGACGAATTCAATCGGATCCTCAATGGAGATGATGTTCTTAGGCATCTCCTTGTTGATGTAGTCAATCATGGCTGCCATCGTGGTGGACTTACCAGAACCCGTCGGTCCTGTCACCAAGATCAAGCCTTTGTGGTAATGGCATAAATCGCGGAAGACGGGAGGCAGATTCAGTTCCTCCATCGTCAGAATCTTCACAGGAATCAGTCGCATTACCATGGCTGGGCCATGCAGTGAATCAAAGATATTGATCCGAACGCGAGCAAAGTCGTACTGAGAAGCCCCGTCAAAATCTAGCGTGTCTTGGAAACGCCGAATTTCCTCATCCGACAAAATTTCTCGCAACCAACCCATGAAGGTTGCTTCATCAGTAACGGGGTAGTTCGTTGTGTCAATTTCTCCTCGGTTGCGGAAGCGCGGCACTTCACCGACCCCTAAGTGAACATCAGAGAAGCCTTTATCGTAGGCTTCCCGGACCAATTGCTGTAGTGTGGGAGCCCCCGTATTAGTTTTGCGAGCAGCATTAGGGGCACTCGGAGGCGTACCAGGGCGATGTCCTGCGGGGGGTGCAGCGGGTGCGGGGGGAGGCGCTACTGGATTTTGAGGTGTGGTAGCCGTTGGCATTGGCATCGTCTGCGGAGACATTTGCTGAGTGGCTCCTACAGGTGCAGTATTGGCAGCAGGCCGCATGGGAGGGGGAGGCGGTGGAGGCACGCGGGGGCCAGGAGCGGGTGGGGGCGAGATGGGTGGGCGCTGTGATTCTGTCATATACTACTTCTCTACAAGAACGCTGAGATGCAAACAATCCGTAGAAGTCTGTCAAGCCGATGCGGATTTGACTCGGAAAAGCTTCAAATTCCCGACTGCCTTAACTTCCTGAATAAAAGGCTTGACTTTTTTGTCAGGATACGCAACTACCTATCATTCCATAGAGTAACTGCAAAACTTTTCTAACGTATATACCTAAGCCAAAGATTTTGGTCGAAAGCATTTTATTGACTTCCATCCTGTCAGGGTTCCCCTGCAACTTTGTCAAAATATCAAAGTGATGGAAATTGCTATAGCAATCCTTTTTGATTCTTTAGTGGGGTGCAGGGGTGAAACCCTTGCGTGGGGGCGCAGCCCCCATACCCCTTTTTACAACCCATTTAGGATTGCTATATATCAGGTATAAGTGGTATGGACTTCTTGCCCATTAGATTTGCTTGGTTTGTTTAGCGGCTCAGTTCAATGCAGCAATTTCCCATTCGAGTTTGCGTTACCTTGGGCACCCGCCCAGAAGCCATCAAAATGGCTCCAGTCATCCAAAAATTTCGCAGTTCTGACCTTTTTGACACACAAGTAGTCCTGACAGGGCAGCACCGAGAAATGGTGGCGCAGGTAATGCAACTGTTTGCTTTGCAAGCTGACCAAGATTTGGCGATCATGCAGCCACAGCAAACTCTGACCGATATTACTTGCCGCAGCTTGCAGGGGTTGGAGGGGCTATTTCGGGAAATTGCACCGCAGCTTGTTTTAGTGCAAGGAGATACCACCACCGCCTTTGCGGCAGCCCTAGCAGCGTTTTATCAAAAAATTCCCGTGGGTCATGTGGAAGCGGGTTTGCGAACCGATGACCTCTACAACCCTTACCCCGAAGAAGCCAATCGTCGATTGATTTCGCAGCTCACTCAGTTGCACTTTGCTCCCACAACCTTAGCGGTAGAGCATTTACAACGTTCTGGTGTGGTCGGTGCTATTCATCACACAGGAAATACTGTGATTGATGCCTTGCTGTCTGTAGCGGCACAGCAACCTCAGTGCCAGATTCCGGGTTTAGATTGGCAGCAGCATCGAGTGTTGCTAGCAACGGTCCATCGTCGCGAGAATTGGGGTGAACCGTTGCAAGATATTGGCCAAGGTTTTTTAGAAATTCTAGAGAAGTTTCCAGATACCGCTTTGTTGCTACCGCTCCATCGCAATCCGACGGTACGCGAACCTCTGCAAGCGCTATTAGGCAAGCATCCTAGAGCTTTTCTCACTGAGCCACTAGACTATGCTGATCTGGTGGGGGCCATTCAACGCTGCTACTTGCTGCTAACCGACTCCGGCGGGCTGCAAGAAGAAGCACCGAGTTTGGGCAAACCTGTGTTGGTCCTGCGCGAGACCACAGAGCGACCTGAAGCGATCGCCGCTGGTACAGCCAAGTTAGTTGGAACCCGCCCTACCGACGTAGTGAGTGCAGCCGCCAACCTCTTAAGCAACCCAACGGCTTACGAAGCAATGGCAACAGCGGTCAATCCGTTTGGGGATGGACGAGCGGCTGAGCGAATTCTCCAAATTGTCACCGAGTACTTTCAATAAACCAGCGATCGCGAATCAATCTTCACTGGGTAACTCGACCTGCGGTGGACGCTGCTGATCGAGCAGATTTTGCTTGGAGACTTTCAGTTGCTGCCAGAGCTTGCGAATTTCTTCATAAGCTTCCTGAGGGGGAATTTTGCCACCCGCTTCTAAGCTACAAATGATGGAGACTCGCTGAGTAAACTCTTGCAAGTTAGCATTAAAGGCTAGATATTCTGGTGTAAACTCGCCGTAGTACCGTCCTACGGGGTAGAAGAATTGGTCTTTGTTGGTGTTGTTGGTGCTTGGATTGTCCGCCACAACCGTTACCCCAGCAGAATAGTTTGGTGTTTGGTGCCCTAAAACTTAGATTGCCCGTATGGTACTTTCCTTTCACAGTAACCTTGTGGGCATCTTCTAGCATTCACCCCAAGCTATAGCGATCGCCGTTGAGACAGGAAGGAAATCTAACGATTAGTTTCCCCAGAGCTGCTGAGAATCGCTTTCACTTGAGCGATCGCGGCTGTGGGTTGAGTCACGATAAATACTGCGTCGGGTGCCAGATCTTGAAAGAAGGTTTGGCTAGATGCGTGATTGTTTAACAAAATTACTTTTTTCTCGGCTTTAATTGCCAGGGCAATTTCTGAGGCAGTCCCCGCTCCCATACCGCAAGCAATCACTACCTGGCTAGAGAGCACATTAATGTTGTTGCGGGCACTGCCCATATCGGTCACAACAGCAATATCTATGGCATCTGACATTGCTGTTGTGTCAGCAGAGGGCAAGATTCCTAGCGTTAATCCATTGGCTTGTTTAGCTCCCTGGCTAGCAGCACGCATTACACCTGTGCCACGCCCACCTGTCAGCAGCACCCAGCCTTCAGCCGCAATGCGTTGACCCAGCTCATAGGCATTTTGCAGGTCTGTCGCTGTGGCTGTCGCGCCGGGCCCCATGACTCCAATCACCACTTTTGGCATGGTTGGGTTGCTGACAGTCAGGTTAGTGCTGTTCAGGATTCAACTCAGGTTGAAGTTCCAGATTTAGTTGCCCCAGTTTAGTTGCTGGAGGTTAAAAGTCGTTGTCTCACCGCTTGGCGAATCTCTTCTAGCCGCACCGTTCGACCACCGCCAGAACCAGGGCACTCCGTTTGGACGCGATCGCGGTGGGCACAAATGCGAGGAAGTTGGCGAATTCCAAAAGCGTTCGTGGGGGTTGGCACCAGTTTTACGGGATCAGTAATGCCATAGCGTCTGCACAATACAGTACAGAGAGCCACAGCCGATTGGAACTGGGCAGGCGTAATGGTAGCGCTGCTGTAAACGCCGTCAAAAGCTATGCCCAAACCGTCGTTGATGACATCATGAGCACCCCGCTTGCGCTCGAAGCGACCTTCATAAATTCTGCCGCTGGGCATGATCACATAGTGATAACCCAGATCGCTCCAGCCGTTACCGCCGACATGACTTTGCCAGAGCTGTCGCATCCGTTGAATTTCTTCATTCTGGCTAGCACCGGATGACAAAGTGGGGCTGATGGCTGTGTGATGCACTGTAATTCGCTGCGGCTGTAGGTTGGCAACGTCAGAAGGCGTGGGCTTGCTCGTCCAAATGCTACGCGGTTGCACCTGTAATTCCGCAGGCTGCACCTCTAAGGTGGTTTGAGCCCGATCTTGGTCAGAACCAATAATCTCAATCAAGCGCTTGCCAGAACCGTGGAATAGCAGACTGGCTTGCCATTTTCCTGCTTGTACACGGGGACGCGCCAGCTCAATGGTTCTATCAGCTCTGAGAATTAACTGATCGCCATCTTGATAAGAGTCAGCAAAGCCGCTCAGCACAAACGCAACTTCGGCCCGCACATTTTTGGGTAGCAGACCAAAGCGCAGACGAGGAGACACAATCGGCTTAGGTGCCTCAGCCACCACTTCAATGGGCACATCAACGCTTTCATTGGCGATCGCAATTTCTAACTGACGATCACCGGGCTGCAAAAACACAAACTCCACCCGCCAAGCGCCGTCTGCTCCCACTACTGGCCCTGAGGTTTTAATCTGGTCATCAATGGTTAGAGCAACTACTTTGCCAGCATTTTCGGGAGAGGTGGTTCCGACAATGGAAAATTTTTGCTTAGCTACGACGGGACTGGTGGGGGCTTGAAGAACTTTGAGCATTAGTATTACACCTTGGGGCAGCTGTAAAGAAATTATGGAATCAGAAGCGATCGTTAGAGCATGAAATACTTGTTTTTTTTATAAAGAGAGAACACCTCAATTAAGATCATCAACAGTGGTTGTAAGTGATTGAGGTGGGGGATTTCCTGCCCTCGATAGAGATTTTTTGGGACAACTGCTTAGACAATAATTAGTGCTAGATAGTAGGTAAAAATTGATGGCAGGACAGGTGCTACTCGTTGATGATGAACCTGGTTTGCGTGAGGCCGTGCAAGCTTATTTGGAAGACAGCGGTTTCGCTGTAGATGTGGCTGGCAACGCTCAGGAGGGCTGGCAACTGCTACAACAAAAGCTACCTGACCTGGTCATCTCCGACGTAATGATGCCGCAAGTAGACGGCTACCAGTTTCTGAAGCAAATGCGCGAAGATCCCCGCTTCAAATCGCTTCCCGTCGTTTTCTTGACCGCCAGAGGCATGACGAGCGATCGCATTCAGGGTTATCAGGCAGGCTGTGATGCTTACTTGCC
>DATNPE010000688.1:0-6036 GCA_036703355.1 Allocoleopsis sp.
ATCAACCCGATGGGCAAAGTACCTGCGATCGTGGATGGAGACTATCAACTGTGGGAATCGGGGGCAATTCTGCTGTACTTGGCTGAGAAATACAGCCAAACCCTCACCTCTGCTGAACAGCGAGGAGAGATAGCTCAATGGATTTTGTTTGCCAATGCCACGCTAGGGCCAGGAATTTTTGTCGAGACGAGTCGAGAGCGGGAATCTGCCCGCTTATTTCCGGCGTTGAATCAAATTTTTGAGCAGAAAACTTTCTTACTCGGCGATGAGTTCACGGTGGCCGATGTAGCAGTAGGGTCCATGTTGGCTTACATGCCTTTGATGCTGAAGATCGATTTCAGTGCCTATCCTGCTCTCCAAGCTTATATCAAGCAAGTTACAGAGCGACCCGCCTATCAAAAGGCCATGTCTGCACGGGCAGCCTAAACAGGTGGTAGAGTGACTCCCTGCCAGAAACCTTGTCACTAAAATTCAGAAAAAGAAATTAAAAAAGGATGGCTACTCATAAACAGAATAGTCATCCATTTGCAATTAGGTATTTTATCGGTGATTTAGACAGGTTTATCAGCTTATCTAAAACCCACAGCTGCTTGCCATACGAAAGCGAGCAACAAGAAAAAGACTGGAATGATGGGTAATACGTCCACTAGGGGATCGAAGATTGAGTAAGCTTCAGGCAGTTTTGCCAACAGCAGTGCCGCTTCCATGAATGACTCTACCTCTCCAACACAGATTTCAGAATTGGTACGTATCTTAACACGCTTTGCTAGGCGACGCTGATGTCCTATCTGATTTTGAAGGCTGCTTCTAGTGGGCTGAGGCAGTCGTTGGGGCAGGTGCTAACCAAGGAGCAAAATCTTCGGCAAAAGACCCCTGTAAGATGGCGGCGCGAATCTCTTGGGTAAAGCGAACTAGCTCGGTGATGTTGTGAATGGATAGCAGCGTGTAGGCCAAAATCTCCCGCGATCGCAACAAGTGGCTGATGTAGGCCCGTGTAAATGTTTGGCAGGTATAGCAGGGGCAAGTCGCATCTAGTGGCGTAAAGTCTTCCCGAAACCGCGCATTCTTGATGTTCCAGCGTTCACCTCTCACTAAGGCGCTGCCATGCCGAGCCAGACGGGTGGGAATTACACAATCAAATAAATCCATGCCAGCGGCGATCGCTTGAGCCATCTCCCGGTAGGTGCCCACACCCATCAGATAGCGGGGTTTCTCAGCGGGTAACAAAGGGGTAGTGGCTTTAACGATTTGTTCAATCAGTTCGGGTGGCTCGCCGACACTGACCCCGCCGATCGCGTATCCAGGTAGGTCTAATGTGGCTAGGGAGCGGGCAGCTGCAGCCCGTAAGTCTAAGTGAACGCCGCCTTGCACAATGCCAAACAAAGCTTGATCAGGTCGTTGGTGAGCCGTAATACAGCGTTTGAGCCAACGATAGGTGCGCTCTGTGGCTTCAATGACTGCTTCTCTAGTCGCGGGGTAAGGAGGGCATTCATCGAAGGCCATAATTACGTCAGCCCCCAGTTGATTTTGGATCTGGATCGATCGCTCTGGCGTCAGGTGGATGATTTGCCCATCCTTGGGAGAGCGGAACTTCACGCCTGTTTCGTCGATTTGGCGCATCTCACTCAAGCTAAAGACTTGAAAGCCACCAGAATCGGTCAGCATCGGCCCAGACCAGCCCATAAACTGATGCAGTCCGCCTGCCTGAGCCACAATCTCCTCGCCTGGTTGTAAGTGTAGATGGTAAGTGTTGGCGAGGACCATTTGAGCACCTGTGGCTTGCAACTGGTCTGGCGTGATGGTTTTAACGTTGGCTAGTGTCCCCACAGGCATGAATCGAGGCGTTTCCACCACCCCATGCGGGGTCATAAACAAACCCGCACGAGCTTGGGTACGGCAACAGCGAGCCTGACATTGAAAAGTAAACTGAGCGCTCAAGACAAATTCAACCTAGAAAGTGAACAAATGCTCTTTGACAAAGGCGGTAGCGGACTGAGAGCGAACCAAAGCAGAGCAATCTTACAGCATAGACGATGAACTACACTGGAATTGCAACTGAGGCCAATCTCCCTCCCAAATCAGCTAACTTTTTCTAGCTGACTTTGGATGCAGTGGTTGCCATGACTAGGGTGAGATGGTCTAAGCTAACTGGAAAATCGTGTTCTTTATCTTTAGGACTGTACTGTGCCTAACCGCTCTCCTCTGCTTCCCCTCTTAATCGCCTTTGGTTTGTGGAGTGTTGCTCAACCTGTCTTGGCTCAAGCAATGATTCCCCATACGCTGCAATTGGACTCTGAACAGTTAGAACAGCAGGGTCTCAGTCTAGCACAGGAAGCCGCTCAGCTTGCTCAGTTTCAGCAATATGAAATCGCCCTCTCGCGGGCGCAGTTAGCGTCTCAATTGGCTCCGAATAACTCGCAAGTTTGGTCGTTGCTTGGCAGCTTGTATTTGCAAGAGACCGAGCTAGATAAGGGCATTAGAGCCCTGGAGCGGGCGCGATCGCTGGACTCTAAAAACACAGCCATTCTATTTGCCCTGGGCTCAGCTTATTTTCAAAAGGCTCAGTACGCTAAAGCCGCTGAGTATCTGCAAGCAGGTTTGAAATTGAAGCCAGATACATCTGGAGCTTTGTTTGATTTGGGCAATGCTTACTACATGCTGAAGCGCTATCAAGATGCGATCGCGCAGTACGAGAACGCGGTGAAGCAAGACCCCAAGTTTTGGCCTGCTGTCAATAACATTGGCTTAATTCGGTATGAGCAAGGCTCGGTGGATGCAGCGATCAAGCAGTGGCGAGCTGCGGTAGCCATTGATGCCAAAGCGGCTGAACCGCAATTAGCTTTAGCCGTTGCACTCTACAACAAAGGCGATCGCAGCCAAGGATTGGTGTTGGGCGAAAAAGCCCTGGAGTTAGACAGCCGCTACGCCGACATGAAGTTTCTCAAGGAAAATCTCTGGGGCGATCGCTTATTGGCAGATGCCAAGAAACTGTTGGACACCCCCAGAATTCAAGCAACCTTGGCCCGAAGCCAAAACCAGCCCGTACCTCAGCAGCTATCACCGCAATAGCAGCAACCAATAGGCGCAATCAGTCAGGATCAGGAGTGTCTCTGCGGGATCAAAAGCGGTTGCGATCGCTGAGAAGCGGCTCTCAGCAAGTCTAAAACCACTTTTGGCGATTGGCTTGCTACAATTTTTCTAGATAGTACATTTGTATATAACTTGGACAACGAGTTAGACCTCTAGTCTTGCGGCAGCAGAGCTGTAATTTGGTCCACAAACTGTTGGTGATCCACCACAGGCTTGGAAATATAGCCGTCGGCTCCACTCTGCTTGAGAAAGTTCTCGCGATCGCCCTGCATGGCGTGGGCTGTCACTAAGATGATGGGAAGTTGGGCTGTCTGCGGATCTGCTTTCAGCATTTGGGTGATTTTGATGCCATCAACGGACTTGCCTTGATAAACACTGCGAGCCAAGGAAACATCCATCAGAATAATGTCGGCTTCACCAGCACGGGCAATTTGCATCACCTCTTCGACATTTTCCGTATGTTTAACGGCGAGACCGCCCCGTTTGGTCAAAATTTTGCCAAACACGCGAGCGTTCACCAAATCATCCTCCACAATTAAAACGGTCTTCATCTTAATTTCCTCATCATGGCTCCACAATGCAGTAGTTTACTCTTCGGTATACCGATGCTACATCCCTCCCGTTTGATCCTACTGCGAGGAATGCTGTAAACCGGGTCATTTGAGGTATGCTGTGCCTCACTGTTCTCAAGTTATCAAGATATTGGTTTGAAGTCAGGAACTAAGGAATAAAGCTCATGGCGAAACAGTTGAACCTGATCCAAAACGGACAGGTCATCCCCACTGCCCTGCATACAGAAATGCAACAGTCCTATCTGGAATACGCCATGAGTGTGATTGTCGGGCGGGCGTTGCCAGATGTGCGGGATGGCCTCAAGCCAGTGCATCGCCGCATTTTATATGCCATGCACGAACTCGGTCTGACTCCCGATCGCCCTTACCGCAAATGTGCCCGTGTCGTTGGGGATGTGTTGGGGAAATATCACCCCCACGGTGACCAAGCGGTGTATGACGCGCTAGTCAGGCTGGTGCAAGACTTTTCTAGTCGCTATCCACTCTTGGCAGGGCATGGCAACTTTGGCTCGGTGGATGACGACCCTCCTGCTGCTATGCGTTACACCGAAACGCGGCTGGCCCAGATTGGCAACGAAGGCTTGCTGAGTGAAATTGGCGAAGCGACCGTTGACTTTATTGGCAACTTTGACAACTCCCAGCAAGAGCCTACCGTTCTCCCGGCGCAGCTACCGTTTCTACTGCTGAATGGCAGTTCTGGAATTGCCGTGGGCATGGCGACCAACATTCCTCCCCACAACTTGGGTGAAGTGGTAGATGGCTTAATTGCCTTGATCGATCGCCCGCAGCTATCCGACGAGCAACTGCTCGAAATCATTCCTGGACCCGATTTCCCGACGGGTGGCGAGATTGTGGGCACCGATGGGATTCGGGATGCCTACACCACGGGCCGAGGCAGCATTCCCATGCGGGGGATTGCCCAAGTCGAAGAGATTCATGTCGGTAAGGGACGACAACGCCGCACTGCCATTGTGATTACCGAGCTACCTTATCAAGTCAATAAAGCAGGCTTGATTGAGAAAATGGCTGACTTGGTCAACCAAGGCCGCATTGAAGGCATTGCTGATATCCGGGACGAGAGCGATCGCGACGGGATGCGGATCGTGATTGAGCTGAAGCGTGAGGTGAATCCGCAATTGGTGTTGCACCACCTCTACAAGCAAACCCCCTTGCAGACGAATTTTGGCGCGATTCTGCTGGCTTTAGTGGATGGCCAACCCCGACAGCTCAGCCTGAAGCAACTACTACAATATTTCCTCGACTTCCGCGAAACTACGCTAACGCGGCAATATGCCAATGAGCTGAGTCAAGCCCAGAGCCGTGCCCACCTGGTAGAAGGATTGTTAACGGCGCTATCCCATCTCGATGACGTGATTGAGATTCTGCGTCATGCTCCCGATGGCACCACAGCCAAAATTAGCTTGCAAGACGAGTTAGATCTGAGCGATCGCCAAGCCGATGCGCTTTTAGCCATGCCCATGCGGCGCTTGACTGGTTTAGAACGGCAAAACTTGCAGACGGAATATAACGAACTGACCAGCCGGATGCAAACACTGCAACGGTTGTTGAGCGATCGCCATGAGTTACTGAAAGCTTTGAAAAAAGACCTCCGAGCTTTGAAGAAAAAGCATGGAGACGATCGCCGCACCCGAATTGCGGGTAGTGACTCAGTGACGACGGTTGCAGAAGAAGACTTGGCTGAAGCTCCCACGGTTGAAGAGGAGACCGTGCTGGAGCTAACCCAGCGAGGATATGTCCGACGATTATCGGTGAAAGCGTTCCAGCGGCAAAATCGTGGCAAACCTGAACCCTCTGTGTCCACCAAGCCGGAAGAAAGTAGTGATGCGGTTAACCAAGCGCTTTGGACGAATACAGCCCAAGAACTGTTAGTGTTTACGCGCAGTGGCAAAGCCTACACGATCAAGGTGGGAGATATTCCGGTGAGTACGGGACGCAATGCCAAAGGGACTCCCTTAGTGACGCTGTTGCCCAATGCGGCTCAAGGCGATCCTGAAACGATTAGCGCTCAACTGCTGATTCCGGAAAACGTTGAAGAACTGAGTGTGGTGATGCTGACTCAGCAAGGCCGAGCCAAGCGGGTACCCCTTTCAGAATTTACCAACCTCACCAGTCGCGGCTTAACGGCTTTAAAGCTGAAAGATGACGATGAATTGGTCTACGCTTGTCTAGCCTTCATTGGGCAGCAAATTGTTCTCGCAACTTCCGGTGGGCGATTGCTGCGGTTTGAGGTCGATGAAGACCAGCTGCCATTGATGGGACGAGCGGCTCAAGGTAACCAGGCGTTACGTCTGCGGAAGCAAGAGAAACTGGTGGGCTGTGCTATCTCGGAAACAGACAGTAATCTCCTGCTCGT
>DATNPE010000689.1:0-6266 GCA_036703355.1 Allocoleopsis sp.
CAAACATAATCTCACCCCAAGGATCGTTAACAATCCAGCCATTGGGGACATAGCCACGAATCACGATGATGTGACCGAACTTTGTAAAATACCCGTGGCAGATTAGCGGGCTGCCTGCTGCGAGATGAGCTTTAGCGTCTGACCACTTTGCGTCTTCTCTGAACTCGTCGTTGATGCCGTGCGATCGCATCAACGTCTGCAAATCATACGGGTCGTGACGACTTAAGCCGCGCTCTTGGCACTCTATATAGAGCTGATCTTCAAATTGCCCGTCCCCGTTACCTCTCTTGCCGAAAAAATCGAGCACCATTGCACACGAGGTTACATTACAGCTTCCTGATGGATTGTTTTCGTTGTCTCGCTGGCTTTTATAGCGTACAGGTAAATTTACTTCACTAGGTAGGGCGATCGCACACTCACTCATATAGTCTCCGTTTTGCTTCTATTGTGCCCTTGGTTTTGGTGGATGCACAGTCTGATAGAATCGGGACACCACAGGCGATCGCGCTCATTCACTTCACTGGTAGCAGGCGATCGCTTATCTGGGGAAGAATTGGGGAAAAGAAAAAGGGCGCTTATAGGTCTGTCAAGAATGGACACGCCGCCCAAAGCCTTACAGCTCGCCTGACGTAAGCATCCTCTAAATATTTCTCTAGCGTCGTGTCTTTCATGGACTCTGGCGAATCTTGAGACCAGCGCATTAACACGTAACCCAAAGAGTAAAGAAAATTCGCTCCGCCTGATTTCTGATAGGCCAAAAACTTATCGGGATCGTCAGGTGCTTCTTCATGGCATCGGGCACATAAAAGTATCAGGTTTTCGGGAACTGTCTTACCCCCTAGGTGGTGCGGGTGGATGTGGTGGACTTCGCTGCCTTTGAAACCGCAACACTGGCACTTGCCAAAATCGCGATCGCGGACTTGTCGAATGATTTTGCTGTCGCGCTTGTCTCGCAACTCCTTGGGTACGTATTCAAGTTGGCTCATTGCGGTTTACTGTTGCTTACACTAAAGTTCACCTATATACAATAGTAACTTATAATCCCTTCTCATCGGAGGAGGGATGAAATGGTAATTCTGGGGAGAGCAAGGGTTTCTAGCTTAGAGCAGGCGAACAACAGCCACGCTCTAGAGCAGCAGATTCATCGGCTGCGTGATGCGGGTGCAACTGAGATTCTAAGCGAAACGGAATCAGGCAAAAGTAAAAAACAATTACAAAAACTGATTGACCGCATTAGGCAGGGTGACGTGACCGAAATCGTGGCGACTCGGATCGACCGGATCACGCGATCGCTCGTACAGCTTAGAGAGTTCATTGAAATCTGCACCACCCTTGGCGTGAACCTCAGAATACTGGATCAGCAAATTGACCTAAAAACCCCGCATGGACGGCTCATGCTCAACATGCTGGGAAGCTTGGCAGAATGGGAGGTGGACTTGCTACAAGATAGAGTCAGGCACGGGTGGCAGCACTTGAGAAGAGAGCGACGAGCGCCAGGGATTGTGCCTTTTGGCTATAAACGAGAGGGCGATCGCTACTTTCCCAACTTGGAACCGTATCAAGACACGGGCAAAAGCTACTGGGAAATTGGCCGCGAGATTGTCGAAACCTTCTTGATGATTGGCACAATTCGAGGTACAGCGCGAGAAATGGGGCTGAGGTACGGCGACAGGAGAAGCCCTAACAAATACTCGTCAGAAGAGTTTCCGCGTGAAGTGGGACTGAGGTATTGGCTTTGCAATCCGGTTTTAAGAGGGCATCTAGGCTACTTCTACCGCGATCGCGTCAAAGAAACGATTTTGGTTCCAGATTGTCACGAAGCCTTAATTAGTGGCGCTGAGTTTGCGGAGATCCAGAGATTGCTAGAGTTTGCTCGTAAGAGTGAGCGAAAAACTAATGATATAAAGCCACTGGCAGGACTTGTTTACTGTGGGCTATGCGGTGGCAAGATGAAGGCTTATAAGAAGACAAAGAATGGGCGAACTGCGATCCGCTGGTATTGTGCAGCAACACATGCCCCTGTCCCCTCTTGTGTAAAGTCACCTGGCATCAGAAACGAGATTCTGGAGTCGGCAACGGTTCGAGCTTTGGTTGAACGCGCAGCGGTCTTGAGCAACACAATTGAAGGGGCAAGGGTAGCGATCGAGGACACTGCTGAAATCTTGGAACTCCTAGAGTCGCTGCGATCGCTGGAAGCTCTGCCGCTAAACCCAATCTTTGAAGAGGCTAAGACCAAGCTTAAAAGCCAAATAGCTGAGGCAAGAATTAAACTAAGGCAAGAAATGGAAAGCCAGCAAGACCTAGAAAAAGAATTGCTGGGGGCTTACGCGGATATTGAATTTTGGGAAAAGTGGTTAACGTCGAGTGAAAAGCGACGGGCTTTTAAGCGCTTCGTTCAGTGCGTCGTGGTGAAAGCTGGACAGGTTGAGCGGGTTGAGCTTCTTGTTTAACTTGCTGCTTCTTGTGCTCCAGGTAAGCGATCGCTCGCTCCCTCAGCATTTCCAGTACTGGGTCTTTAGCCATCACTGCTCTCCTCTGCAAAACGTCCATCAATAAACATTTCTTGGGGTCGCGCCCACACTTTGCTAGGACTTTCTACGTCTTGGTAAATCACAAGCGGCTCTAGGGTTTCAGAGTGCAGCGCGATCGCGCCTTCACCTCGGCCAACCGCAACCGTTCAGTATTAGTCAGAGCCATTGCCCCTCCATTCAAGTTCTGTAAAGACCTGATAGGTTGGCAGCTGCAAATCCTTAGCGTCTACCCCAAGCGCATAAGCGTAGCCTTGAAGCGATCGCTCACTTGGTGGCTTTGTACCAAGCTCATGATGAGCAACAGCCCGTGAAGAAATCCCTGCCATTGCTGCTAGTTCCTTCTGGGTCCAGTTTTTGGCTTGCCGTAGTTGGCGGATTGTGTTCATGGGCGATCGGATCATCCTTTGGTGGAGTTCGAGGTATCAATCTTGCTTTGGCTTCGCGTCCTGCTTCTGAATGCCTCCAGTCGAGGAATGCAACAAATAGCGTTTTCAACTTGAAGAAGGCAAGCCACTCGTCAATTGCTTTGGAGAGGATAAATGCGATCGCCCAAGCACTAGCGACAAACCCCGCAAGTGAAACGGTAAACATTGAGACGGTGGCAAACCATTGGATAAAGTTTTCCTGGATCATGGGTGCTCATCCTCATTCGGTAGTCGAACAGATAAGACATCTACATCAATGTCGATTGGCATTATGCGATCGCAGCTTGGATCACCCAGCTCAAAAAGATGAGTTGAGCAGGCATGGGTGAAATCATCAAAATATTCACTGTGGCGAATCATCCAGTTTGCCATCTGCTTACAGGGCTTCGCACCATCCTCGCTAATGAAACAGCAAATCAATTCTTCTCTTGATGGTTTAGGCATTGCGATCGCTCTCCATCTCCATTTTCTGCAACGCTTGCATCAATAAATTCATTTCGCCAGGTGTTAAATGCTTTAGCTCAACAACAATTTTTTGCTCTGTAATTGGCCCTTCTCTGAAATGAGCAATTGAATTAACTTTGAAAAACTGAGTGCAAGTAACAGTTAACGGTTCACCGCTTCGGTGTGTGGGCGCGATCGCTACAATGTCGCCTTTGCTTGGCAGCGGGAGACTGTTGAGGTATAAAGTCTCTCGTTTGATCAAGTCGCCTAAATCGTCCCTATACTCAAGGGTGGGCACTGGCGGATGCTGCGCTGAAATAGAGAAGTCAGTCATGCGCGATCGCCTCCCTTCAACAACTTCCTAATCACCAGCAATAGAAAAAAGACATTGTGCTGCAACTGTTCGGGTGAATCGGTTCCTTCGCCTCGCTGCCATTTGAGCGATCGCGCCTCAATCTCTTCGAGTCGTTGCCGTTTTGTGTTGGTCAGCATTAGCTTCTCCACTCAATCTCTGTAAAGACTTGATAGGTGCGCTCCCTCAACTCCTCCACCTCAACCCCAAGCGCATAAGCATAGGCTTTGAGGCTTCTCTTGTTTGGCGAAAGCTTGCCCCGCTCATGGAGTCCAACAGTTGCGGCGCATAGTCCGGCGATCGCTGCCAGCTCATTTTGGGTAAAGCCTTTGCGCCTGCGGAGTTCTCGAATTCTAAGCATTGCGATCGCCCTCCCTCAAAACCTCTCTAGCCGTACCGTGGACAATTCCTAATCGCTCCCTCAGCTCTGCAATCTCCCTGTCCTTTTCACTCACCACCAGTTGGAGTGCTTGAGCAACGTTAGCTCGCAGCGCAGCAATGTCAATCGGGCTGATAGATGTGGGCAATTTCTGGGCCCAGGCATTGACTACGGCATCGGCCAAGCGCATTTGATTGACGTTCATAAAATCACCGCCGCGATCGCGCCAAGTAGTATCGAAATCAAGGCCAGAACTGACAGCACTCGCTCCCAAAAAATTCGGTCCTTAAGGTATTCGGTTTGAGCTTCATGCAGGGCAGCTAATGCTTGGAGCGATCGCATCTTGCTCTCTAAAGCTGCGTTGATTTCCATAGCCATGTCGTAGCGAGACTCTAGGGCGATGCAGTCATTTTCAAGGATGCGGTTAGCAAGAATTAGTTCTGACTCAGGGATGCCGATTATCGATTCAGCGATTTCAATATCTTGCTGCATTTCTTCGGCTTCTATCTCAAGAAGTCGATTAAGTTTTTTCTGAGTCTCTTCTAACTTCCAGTCTGGGATCTCAGGCATGGCTTAACTTCCTGTTTGATAGGGCGTGGTTTTCTGACTGCTACGTAAAACACTGATTTGCTCATTCAACTCATCTATTTCGGCAAGTAAATCGCCAATATCTAGAACACGTTGCAACTCTTCTCCGCTTAGGTTTTGGCGTGGGATTTGATAGCGATCGCGAATGGCTTTGATGTCTCTCATGCGGCATCCTCCTTATTCGCCTCACGCCACAGTTGCATAGCCTCTCTAAGTACTTGCTTGCGTCGACCCCAAGCTGCGATCGCGACGGGCGCCACTGGTTGAATCAGCGTCTTAATGGCTTCGGTGTAGGCGGTAAATTCAGACTGCGCCCCATGCGCTTCTCTTTGGTCAATCAAGGTCAGAACCGACTGAAGGCTAGTTGTCCACACCCATGTTGTGTAGATGTCGGGGGTGAGCTTAGCTCGCGCCAACTCCCTGGATACGCCTAGGCCGATTAGCTTGCGGTAGTAGCCAAACGAGTCGTGACAAGCCTCAATCCAGAGAGAACGGGCGATCGCCTGCCCTGCTTCGTCCAATGGTTCACCGCTTGCCTGCTTATTGTTCTTGGCCTGCAATCGGAACTCCTTAGGCACGTAAAACTCAGGCTTCTCAATCTCGACATACCTAAAACTTTGTTCGTTCCATCCGTCCTGCTCTTCTGAGTGGCAGGATGCAATATGGCTTTTCCACCACTGGCGGCAAATAAACAAAGGCGCTTTGACTCGAAACTTTAGAACAGTTCCCCGTAGCGGGCTTGTGTGCTGCGGTTCGTCAATGGGTGAGATGAGGAAGTTGATTAAACCTTTTTCGCGATCGCCAACACTCTCAGCCACTCTCCTAAAACTGGCCTTGGCATCGTTGACCACATCCAAGTCACCGCCCATGTAATTGAGCAACTCAATTCTGCTAATGCCATCATTTAGCGGGTCTAGCATCGTCCCTCCTCCGCAGCTGCGATCGCACTTTGTAAGTCTCTGAACCACCGAACATCAACAAACAAATCAACAGGTCCGGGCGGGAGCTTATCCATCTCCGCCTCTCGAATCATGTCTTTTACTAGATCCGCGATCGCCTCTAGCTTCTCCATTCGCCTCAGTAAAGCTTCGCGCTCCTGAATGTCTGCGATCGTGTAAACCAACTGATCTATCTGTTCTTGGAGTTTTTCGGCCAACTGGTTACGCCCATTATGGGCTTGCAGTGGACGGCCATAGTTTTGTAAGCCAACCTCTTTTCTGGCAAGGATGGCCTCAACTGCCAAGTCATGGCAAGATGGCGCATCATTCGGAATGGGAGCGAGTTGCTGGAGTGTGGCGATCGCTCTAATGTCGTCTATGTTCATCACACCCTCGCTAAAACAACTTCGTGACCTTGCGCTTGATACTTACCTTGGCGATCGCTGTAACTAGTAAGACAGGGCAAGCCACGGCTGAACATTAACTGAACAATGCCTTCATTGGCGTAAACTCGACAGTCTGCACTAGAGGAGTTGGAGAATTCTAGAGTTAGGTGCCCGGACCATCCTGCTTCGGCAGGGGTAACATTTGCAATAATTCCCACCCGTG
>DATNPE010000690.1:0-3019 GCA_036703355.1 Allocoleopsis sp.
GATGATCGCCTACAGTTCTGTTTCCCACCTCAGCTATGTGTTGCTTGCCAGTGCTGCTGCCACTCAGCTCAGCCTCTTGGGTGCAGTTTGCCAAATGGTGGCTCACGGCTTGATCTTGGCCCTGCTCTTCCATCTCGTGGGTGTGATTGAAGCCAAAACGGGTAGCCGTGACTTGAGGCAATTACAAGGCTTGTTAAACGCCAAGCGTGGGTTGCCGTTCATCAGCGGTGTCTTGATCTTGGGGACGATGGCGAGTGCTGGAATTCCGGGAATGGTCGGCTTTGTCGGCGAGTTTCTCAGTTTCCAAGGCAGCTACACCGTGTTTCCTGTGGCGACGCTGCTCTGCTTAGCCAGTACTGGACTCACCTCCGTTTACTTTGTGATTTTGATTAACCGCGCTTTGTTTGGTCGCTTAGAAGGCAAGCTCAGCTACCTCCCGAAAGTGACTTGGGAAGAACAAATTCCGGCGATCGCCCTCGCCGCGTTGATTGTTCTATTAGGGGTGCAACCGAATGCCCTGGTGCGCTGGAGCCAAACCACCACAGATTCTCTCGTGGCCCTGGTCTCTGAGCACAGCCCGCAGCAGGTGGCGCTCACCTCGACATCCTCCCAATCCGATTAGGAAACCGCGACATGCAACCTTCACCCCAGCCAATTGCTTTCGCTCAATTCTCGGTCAAATCCTTGCCCTTAGCGCTGGTGGTGATGCGCTTGCTAATCGCTCCCTGTCTCGTTTGGGATGCCCTAGATCACAATCTATCTGTCTGGTTCCTCATTGGCTTTGTTGCCGCTTTTCTCTCCGATATCTTCGATGGCATGATTGCTCGGCGTTTGGGTGTCAGTACTATGCAGTTACGACAAGCGGATAGTTGGGCTGATGTGGCGCTTTATAGCGGTATCGCCGCCAGTGCTTGGCTGGTGCATCCCCAAGTGCTGATTGACTTCCGCGTTCCCCTGCTGAGTGTGATGGCAGTGCAAGTGTTGTTATTCACGATTAGCTGGCTGAAGTTTGGTAAAACTCCGAGCTATCATACCTACACCGCTAAAATTTGGGGCTTGACTTTGTTCGCTGCCACAGTTGCTCTTTTCGGCTTCAATCATACAGGTCTAGCCCTGTGGTCTGCGATCGCCCTCGGTCTGATCAACAGCCTCGAAGAAATCCTCATGACGCTAATTCTGCCCACCTGGACCCATGATGTCCTGAGCATTGTCCACGCCCTCAAAATACGACGCGATCGCTTAGCTGAAGTTTCTTAAATCAATCCCTATCCCGAACGAAAAGGAGATCTGCAACATGACAACTGCAACCGCAACCAAGCTGCCTCCTTCTACCCATGAATTCGCCGAGGTGATTCATCGGTTGGAAGCGGGGGGTGCCATGCTGCCTGATACGCCAGAAAACCTGATGCAAATTATCGGCATCTACAAAGCCTATGCCGTGCCGATGGATTTCTACTGGCGCGATCTCCTTTACATTGCGGAACGGGTTTTCCTCAATCCTTTTCCCTTTTTCAAATACTTCCTACCTCAAGAATATTTAGACTTACATAATCACTACGCCGGAGATGATGCCGATTTGCGGATTTGGCGCGGGGAAGCAACCGCTCATCCAGAACTCCTAGCCTTTATGCAGAAGGGTGAAACCACCCAAATGCCCAAGCTGTTCCACCACTTGCTGCACGATCGCGTCAACATGGAATTTGCCGAAGCTTGTATGCGGGCGATGTTGTGGCACCGGGGCATGGGTGGTAAGTTTGACCCCTATCTCGACACTCCAGAATACAAAGCTGCTGCCGATCGCGCCATCAAGGCTTACTTTAAAGGCAATCCTGCCATGCTGGGCCTCTACAAGCTGTTCCCAGAGATGTTTATTGAGCAGGTGCGGCAGTTGTCTTACTACGCCAACCTGGGCCTGTTTTGGGAAGTCATGGCTCCGGTGTTCTTTGAGATGAGCGATCGCTACGATTGCGGCGAAATCACCAGCGTCCCCGAAGCGATGAATTTCTTGGTGAATGGCATCTTCGCTGTGGCAGGCCGACCCATTTATCACCACGTCTACATTGACGGAGAATGCTACGAAATCATCCCCAAATCCTGTGGTTTTACCTGGTTGTATGAAGCAGCTCTCCCCTATGTGGAAGCTGTGTTCTATCGCACCGCTCCCTTCCGGGGTACCAAGTCTTACAACGCTCAAGCCGAGCAAGTTCCAGACGAGCAGAAAGATTTCCACTACGGGATTCTTTACGCCGATGTCAACCCCGTAGGAACCGCTGGCATTCCTCCCACATTGCTGATGCAAGATATGTTGCACTTCTTGCCCCCCTATTTGGTGGACTATTACCAGCAACATTGCCGTGGTAAAGATGACATGCTGATTCAGCTAGGCGTGAGCTTCCAGCGATCGATGTATTGCGTCACTTCGGCGGTCATTCAAGCTCTACGAACCGCGTTGCTTTATCCTTTGGATGATCAAAACCCCAAGCATTTGCAAGCCAATCGCGCCTTCTTTGAAGCCCAGATCGATCGCTTTAAGCGCCCAGAAGCTCGCTTGCGGGATATTCAGTCTCAGTCCTATCGCTAATCAATTGGTTGTACCTGTGTCCTCTGGCAAAGAGAGTGAAGCATTCGGGCAAGACTCCTCTGTTCGGACTTACACGTAAGCTTCCGAATGCTTCACCCCTACAGTCGTGGAATCCTATTGTTCTTTAGTTCCTATCCCTTTAATTTCAACCGTTATGGCCGATATTGTTGATATTGCAGTAAGTGCAGGTTCCTTCAATACGTTGGTGGCAGCAGTCCAAGCAGCGGGTTTAGTGGAGACGCTGAAAGGCCCAGGTCCATTTACTGTCTTTGCCCCAAATGATGCCGCCTTTGCCAAACTACCGCCCGGAACCATCCACACATTGCTGCAAAATATCCCTCAATTGGCGCGAATCCTCACCTACCATGTTGTCCCAGGAAAATGGACGCAAAAAGATCTGGCTAACTTAGATTCTCTGACTTCGGTAGAAGGTTCTCC
>DATNPE010000691.1:0-4694 GCA_036703355.1 Allocoleopsis sp.
CTTTGCCGAAGTCATGACTTATCCTGCTTTCTGGAAGCTGGCCGCTAAACATGCGGATGAAGGCATCCAGGAGATTATTCGCTCCTTTAGCAAAGCCGCCTTTGTTCGCAGCTTGCAAAAACTAATTCCGGAAGTGCGCTCTGAGGATTTGATTCCCACCCATGCAGGCGTTCGGGCACAAGCTTTAATGGATGACGGGAAACTGGTGGATGATTTTCTGATTGTCCCTGGTCCCAATTCCATTCATGTTTGCAATGCGCCTTCTCCAGCGGCCACCTCTTCTTTAGAAATTGGTAAGGCGATCGCCGCTCAAATTCCCCAACCGCAACATCTTCAGGCAGCGTTAAGCGTATAGGATTTTGACACCCATGAAAGTATTGGTCACTGGCACAGAAGGATATCTCGGCTCTCTGTTTGCGCCGCTGCTGATGAAGCACGGCCACGAGGTGATTGGGGTAGACACCGGATATTACAAAGTCGGCTGGCTCTACAATGCCACCGACCTCACTGCCAAAACCCTCAACAAAGATATTCGTCACATCACCGCTGAAGATTTGCAAGGCGTAGATGCAATCGTTCACATGGCGGAACTGTCCAACGACCCCACCGGACAACTCTCCCCCAACATCACCTACGACATCAACCACAAAGGCTCGGTACGCTTGGCAGAATTGGCGAAAGCGG
This sequence comes from Allocoleopsis sp., assembly GCA_036703355.1. Lineage (GTDB taxonomy): Bacteria > Cyanobacteriota > Cyanobacteriia > FACHB-46 > FACHB-46 > Trichocoleus. Next base: position 685 of record DATNPE010000691.1, read on the forward strand.
CTGGTGTGCGTCGCTTTGTCTATATGTCTTCTTGCAGCGTCTACGGCGTTGCCACAGGTCAAGATGTCACGGAGGAGTCGGAAGTGAATCCGCAGACCGCTTATGCCATCTGCAAAACTCTCGTAGAGCGTGACTTGCAGCCGATGGCGGACGACAACTTCTCCCCCACCTTCATGCGGAACGCCACCGCGTTTGGGGCTTCTCCTCGGATGCGCTTCGATATCGTGCTGAACAACTTGGCGGGTCTAGCTTGGACGACCAAAGAGATCAAGATGATCAGCGATGGGACTCCTTGGCGGCCTTTAGTTCACGCCTTGGATATTGCTAAAGCACTGCTCTGCGTCCTAGAAGCGCCTCGCGATATCATCCACAACCAAATCTTCAACGTGGGGGATACAGCGCATAACTATCGCGTCAAAGAGATTGCGGAAATCGTCGCAGATATCTTCACAGGTTGTCAGCTCAGCTTTGGCGCGAATGTGGCGGATAATCGCAGCTACCGCGTTTCCTTCGAGAAGATCAACACCATCCTCCCTGGCTTTAAGTGTGAGTGGGATGCGCGACGCGGTGCCCAACAACTGTTTGATTTGTTCAACCAAATCGACATGGATGAAGCCACGTTCAACGCTAGAGGTTTCACCCGCCTGAAACAGTTGGAATATCTCCTGCGGACGCAGCAAATTGACCAAGATTTCTTCTGGAGACAGTAATGCTATTCACCGAAACGCCACTCAAGGGTGCCTTTGTCATTGACCTAGAACACCGTAACGACCATCGCGGCTTCTTTGCGCGCACCTTCTGTGCCAAAGAGTTTGAAGACCACGGCCTCAAGCCCACCGTAGCCCAGTGCAACCTCTCCTACAACCATAAAAAGGGGACATTGCGGGGGATGCATTACCAAACTCCTCCCGCCGCTGAAACTAAGCTAATTCGCTGCACCCAAGGAGCGATCTATGACGTGATCATCGATATGCGTCCAGACTCTCCCACCTATTTGGCGCACTTTGGCATCGAGCTGACCGCAGAAAATCGTCGGGCCTTGTATGTGCCTGAAATGTTTGCCCACGGCTACCAAGCATTGACTGATGGGGCTGAGGTGGTTTATCAAGTGGGAGAATTCTACACTCCTGGCTACGAGCGGGGTCTGCGCTACAACGACCCATTTTTCAAAATTGAATGGCCTTTGCCCGTCACAGAGATTTCGGAAAAAGACCAATCTTGGCCCTTGTTTGAAACGGTAATGGTAGGAGCACAGGCATGATTATTGTCGATCGCGCGTTACAAGCCCGCGCTGAAGCAGGCAACCCCGTCCGAGTCGGCATGATCGGCGCTGGATTTATGGGCCGAGGCATTGCCAACCAAATTGCTAACTCAGTGCCAGGCATGGAGTTGGTCGCCATCTTCAACCGCAACCTGGATGGAGCTAAACGCGCTTACACCGAAGCAGGCATCACCGATGTCCGTGTGGTGAATACGGTCGCTGATCTAGAAGACGCGATCGCCCAAGGCCAGTATGCCGTCACCGATGACGCGATGCTGTTGTGCCAAGCCGAAGGCATTGATGCGCTGATTGAGGTCACAGGCACGATCGAATTTGGTGCCCAAGTGGTGCTAGAAGCGATCGCCCACCGCAAGCATGTGATCTTGATGAACGCCGAACTCGACGGCACCATCGGCCCCATCCTCAAAGTCTATGCCGACCGCGAAGGTGTGATTCTCTCCGCTTGTGATGGTGACCAACCGGGCGTGCAGATGAACCTGTATCGCTTCGTCAAGAGCATTGGCCTGACTCCCTTGCTGTGCGGCAACATCAAAGGTTTGCAAGACCCCTACCGCAACCCCACCACTCAAGAAGGTTTTGCCAAGCGCTGGGGCCAGAAGGCACACATGGTGACTAGCTTTGCCGATGGCAGCAAAATCTCCTTTGAGCAGGCGATCGTAGCCAACGCAACCGGAATGAAAGTCGCCAAGCGTGGCATGTTGGGCTACGACTACACAGGTCATGTAGACGAAATGACCAATATGTACGACGTAGACCAGCTCAAAGAACTGGGCGGCATTGTGGACTATGTGGTCGGTGCGAAACCAGGTCCAGGGGTGTTTGTCTTTGGAACTCACGACGACCCCAAACAGCAGCACTATCTGAATCTGTACAAGTTGGGCGAAGGTCCGCTCTACAGCTTCTACACGCCGTATCACCTCTGCCACTTTGAAGTCCCTCTCTCTGTGGCGCGCGTGGTGCTGTTCCAAGACCCCGTGATGACTCCGTTGGCTGGTCCTGTGGTGGATGTGGTTACCACGGCCAAGATTGACCTGAAAGCAGGTGAAACTCTGGATGGCATCGGCTTCTACATGACCTACGGCCAGTGCGAGAATTCCGATGTCGTACAAGCGCAAAACCTCTTGCCAATGGGCTTGGCCGAAGGTTGCCGCCTGAAGCGGGATGTGCCCAAAGACCAAGTGCTCACCTACGACAATGTGGAATTGCCAGAAGGTCGTCTCTGCGACAAGCTGCGGGCTGAGCAAAATGCTTACTTTGGAACTGTGACTAAAGTGCCTGCGACGGTTGCATAGATTACGCTAAAACAGCCTCACGCTAAAACAGCCAAATCCACTGCATGCCTCAAGACACAAAATCTAGGGGCATGCACTCTTCACTATGGGGGAACCTATGGGCGATCGCCATCCGCTGACTGCTGCCACGACTCCACCGTCTGGCCCAATGTCTGAATCCCCAACCATTTTGATGCTGAGTCCTGAGTTGCCCTATCCCTTGATCAACGGCACTCGCATTGACATTTGGGGACACATCCTGCTGTTTCACCAATTGGGTTGGCGCATCGTTCTAGTCGTGTGTAGTCGCCTAGCCGCAGAAATCTTGGCGGCTAATCCTAACCCCAGTCAAGATTTCCCGATCGCTTTAGAAGTCCATGTGTTGTCCTGCAATCGACGCTGGTCCGCAACCGAAGACTCCAAGACGGTTGCTCAAGTGCAAGCCTTAATTGATCAGCATCGGCCTCAAGTGGTTTGGTCAGAATATGCTTACTTTGCTCCCTTGGCGAGCCAACTCAACTTGAAAGGAGCCAAGTTATGGTTCCGTCCTCACAACTTTGAGCTAGCGCATAACTGGGAAAAGATGATGGAGACTGGTTCTGGGCAGACAGGCTGGAGCTTAAGCCAGATCAAACAACGGCTGAAGTGGTGGCAAAAAGTGTGGCAAACGTCTTACCGGATCTTTTGCACTGAACGTCAGATGCACCAACTGGCCGATCGCCTCTTTTTCATCTCCTATAGCGATCGCCAGTGGATGTCTCGTTTGTACGGCCAAAAAGCAGCTCAAGATTGGCTGCCTCCATTTTTAGAGCGTCCCTTGGTTGCGGTTAAACCCCACAAAACGCCGTTGGATGTGCTCTATATCAGTAGCAACTACACCAGCCCTACCCATTTATCAGGGGCTCACAACTTCCTCGATCGCGTGATTCCAGCGATCGAAGCAACGATGCCTGGTCAATTTTGTTTTCATGTGGTGGGGGCAGGCAGCGCCAAACACTTAGGGCAGTACAGCGCCAAACATATCCAAATTCATGATTTCGTTGAAGACTTATCTAGCTTTCTGATGGATATGGATATTGCCTGTTTGCCAGTAACCATTGGCTGGGGCTGCAAGATCAAGATGATTGAGGCTTTGGCATCAGGATTACCTGTCATTGGCTCCTCTCAAACATTTCGTGGCGTTCCCATCACCCCTAATGCCTACTATGTTTGCCAGACAGACCAAGAATTTATCGCGGCATTTCAGGCTCTCCGTAACCCGGATATCAGGAGACAGGTGGCTCAGGCAGGTCGAGACGCTTATGTATCTTGGCGGACAAAAGGAAAGCAGCTCCTAACTAAAGCTTTACAAAAGCAAGCTCCACAAACAACCGTCTATGAAGTTGTGGTTTAAGTGACTATGGAACTCAGTAAAAACATGTATAAAAAAGATAAGTCACGTTGTCCTAGGAAAAATC
>DATNPE010000692.1:0-4316 GCA_036703355.1 Allocoleopsis sp.
ATGCTGACCCAACTGCTCGATCCATCGGCCCAATGCTCTTTTTTCCAAATCGGGGCATTGTGTTTGAGGGTGTCGATCGCATACTGACAAGCGGCAAAGGCTTCGGAACGGTGGGGGCAGCCGACTGCCACTAATACACTCATTTCTCCGATCGCTAAGCGTCCGGTGCGGTGATGGATCACAACTCGCTGCACGTCAGGCCATTGGTGACGAATTTCTGTAGCAATCTGCTGAAACACCCGTAGCGCCATCGGTTCATAGGCTTGATACTCTAGGGCAACGACAGGTCTACCCTCGGTTTGGTTACGCACCATGCCGCTCATCACCACGATCGCTCCATTGGCTGGAGCATCGGCTAACCTGTAAACCTCTTCCAAAGAGAGAGGCGCGAAGGTCATGCAAAAATGGTCACGCTCGTCTGGGTGAGTCGGGGTAGCAATGGCGAGAGGTGTGGCAGAATTCGTCATGATGCAGTTGAGTGGAGGGTCTTGCCTTTAATTGTGCTGATTTTTGGCTGAAAGAGGATACTGGAACGAGTGGATTACAAGATGCCAGAACTGTTTAAGCTTTGCCGCTGCCCATCAGATACAACAACGCCATCCGTACTGCCACACCGCTCGTGACCTGTTGGGAAATTAAGCTGAATTCCGGATCATCCATCAAGTCAGAACTGATCTCGACACCACGATTCACGGGGCCTGGATGGAGAACTTTAACGCCCGGTTTGCAGAGCTTGAGGCGATCGCGAGTAATGCCAAAGCGTTGATGGTATTCTCGCAGACTCGGCAGCAGATGTTGGGTCATACGTTCTTTTTGTAGCCGCAGGGTCATGACAAAATCAGCATCTTGCAGGGCGGGTTCCACATTCCAGTGCAAAAACAACTTGCCAGCGCGATCGCGGCCACAGTCGGCAAACAGTTGCGGCAATAGGGTGGGTGGCCCTGCTAGATGCACTTCAGCACCACTGGCGGTCAAACTCCAAATATTGGATCGGGCTACGCGAGAGTGCAAAATATCACCCACAATGGCAATTTTCTTGTCTGCCAGCGACTCCAGGTGGGGTTGCTCGGAATCTAGCAACGTACAAATTGTGAACAAATCTAGCAGCCCTTGGGAGGGGTGTTCGTGCTGCCCATCCCCCGCATTCAACACACCGACACGGGAAGCTAAGCGGTCCATCTCATCGGCGATCGCTTGAGGTACACCTGCCTGTTGATGGCGAATGACCATGAGATCGGTGCCCATCGCCAAATAAGTTTTGGCCGTATCGAGAATTGTCTCTCCTTTCGTCAAAGAAGAATTTCCCGGCGTAAAATTAAGAGTATCAGCAGATAACCGTTTGGCAGCAAGCTCAAAGCTGCTACGAGTGCGAGTAGACGGCTCAAAAAAGAGATTGGCTACAACCTGCCCTTGCAGCGTCGGAACTTTCTTGGTACGCCGAGAGAGAACCTCGCGAAAACTAGCGGCAGTTTGTAGAACGGTGTTGTACTCTGCGGGAATAAAGTCAAACAAAGAAATGACGTGACGGCGAGTCCAAGCGGTAGTAGCCATGCTGATGATTTAGCCAGATAGTCTCAGGTTCCAACTTTAAAACTTTTGAGCAACCAATGGACGAGTCGTCCTTCACCTTTTTGGCAACTGCACTTTAGCGCTGGAGATTCAGCCATCTCGCTCAGGTAGCATTGGGCCTAGATGGGCATTATATAGAAAGTTGCAAGATGCTCCAAAGGATTGGCTTTGTGCCCTCAAGCCAGTCTCAATCGCCGCTTGTAGAGCCAATCTAGAAGTTGGTTCTGGATTAAAGCTCTCAGTGACTGGGGCAAAGGATTTACTTCTGCGGAACCCTAACAAAAGACCCATGAAAGCGGCCTGTCCTGAGCATGAGACAGAGAGACTGAAGTCTCTTCAGCAATATCAGATTTTGGATACAGATCCTGAATCTATCTTTGATGAGCTGACTCGTCTCGCAGCTCACATTTGTCAAACCCCGATCGCTCTGATTAGCTTAATTGATCGCGATCGCCAGTGGTTTAAGTCAAAGGTAGGACTCGGCATTTCAGAGACGGCAAGAGATCTCGCCTTCTGTACCCATGCCGTCTCACAGGATGACATCTTGGTGGTGCCGAATGCGCTGGCAGATGCACGATTTGCCCAAAATCCGCTGGTCACCACAGAGCCTTACATTCGCTTCTATGCAGGAGTGTCCTTAACTACACCAGATGGCTTTAGCCTCGGCACACTTTGCGTGATTGATCATGTCCCCAGGGAGATCAAGGCTGAGCAAATCGAAGCCTTGCGGGTACTGAGTCATCAAGTTGTTGCTCAATTGGAACTCCGGCGGCAAAGGATGCGCTTTTCTGTGACTGAAACGCCAGTACCTGTAGCGAGTGCAGTCGATCGGCTACGCCCCAGCACAGAAATTCAAACCTATATTCAATCGCAACTGGGATTTGTCCCTCCGTTCTTTGGTCCCGCCCAAGATTATCCGCAAATTATCGAAAACTTGTGGCACCAAACTCAAGTTGCCTATCTGCACAATCCACTCTCAGCCATCTTTAAAGAAAAGCTGTCTGCTTACCTTTCTCGGTACTGTGCCATTCCCTATTGCATGATCTGCCATAGTTGCTCGTTGCGGCCTCTAGGAGTAAAGGCGCAGGAGATCTTGGCCCTGTTGGAAGCCCCACCTCCTACCGAGTTGGAAGTCGATGAACATATCAACCTTTTGTCTAGTCATCCCAATGTTCTAGCGGCTCTAGAAGAGGGGGACGTAGCAGTAGAAACAAGTATCCTGTACTGCTCGATTTTTATTTTTCTCAATTCTGCGGAGGCGGAGTTTTGTCGCCAGGAACTACGACGGCTCCTGGGACTAGAGACCTACCAGCATCTAATTACCTTTATTGCCTACGTCAAAACCTGCCATATCTGGATGGAAGCTCACCCAGAGGTCACGTATACCACTGATCAGCGGGTTTTAGGGCATTTCAATGCTTTACTAGAAGACACTCCTAGCTTAGGAGATTTCTTTGAGCACTACCGAGAGCGGGTGCAACAAGAACAGCAAAATTGGGTGAAACAGCAAGCAGCGATCGCGGCTCAAAAACAGCAAGCCCAAGCCCTAAGACAAGCGGCGATCGAAAATCTGCGCTTAGCGCGAGCGGTAGCCGCTGTCGCCGATGGGGTCCTCATCACGGATCCGAATCAAGCAGGCAACCCAATCATTTATGTCAACTCGGCCTTCTGTCGCATGACTGGGTATGAACCAGAGGAAGTCATGGGCCAAAACTGTCGATTCTTGCAAGGACCAGATACAGATCCTCAAGAAGTCGCCAAAATTCGTCAGGCGATCGCCGAGCAACGAGAAGTTCAAGCAACGCTATTAAACTACCGCAAAGACGGCCAGCCTTTCTGGAACGAACTCCGTATCTCACCCATTGTGTCAGACACAGGAGAACTGCTGTATTTCGTGGGGGTGCAGACGGATGTCACACAGCGCAAGCAGTCTCAGCAGAGTCTACAGGAGCAAGCAGCGCTGCTGGATGTAGCCACGGATGCCATCTTGGTCCAAGACCTAAACAGCAAAATTTTGGTGTGGAATCGAGGTGCCGAAAATCTTTACGGATGGACCAGTGTTGAAGCTTTAGGTCAATCTGCCACTAGCTTGCTCGCTCAAGAAACGTCCTCGCAGCTAAAAGTCGCTTGGCGAGAAACGATTACCAAAGGCAATTGGCATGGTGAGTTACGTCAAATGACTCAAGACCAGCGAGAAGTGGTGGTGGCGAGCCGTTGGACTTTACTGCGGGATGAACAGAATCAGCCTAAATCGGCTCTAGTGGTGAACACAGACATCACTGAGAAGAAGCAGATTGAAGCGCAATTTCTACGAGCCCAGCGGATGGAGAGTATTGGGACATTGGCAGGTGGGATTGCTCACGACTTGAACAATGTCTTGGCTCCGATTCTGATGTCAACTCAACTGTTAGAGCGCAAAATTCAGGATGAACATAGCCAGCGTTTACTAGATACCGTAGAACTGAATGCAAAACGGGGAGCGGATCTGGTGAGACAAGTTCTATCCTTTGCTCGCGGCTTAGAAGGAGAGCGAACCTTACTGCAAATCAGACATCTCATTTTGGAAATTGCCAAAATTGCTAAGGAAACTTTTCCTAAAGCGATCGAGATTTATACAGATATTCCTCAAGCCCTTTGGACGATTTCTGGTGATGCGACCCAATTGCACCAAGTGCTGATGAATCTTTGTGTGAATGCGAGAGATGCAATGGGGGAGGCAGGCAAGCTCAGCATTACCGCCGAAAATT
>DATNPE010000693.1:0-4590 GCA_036703355.1 Allocoleopsis sp.
TTAGACAGGTTTAGATGAGCTGCCTAAATGCGTTTAACCTCTCTCAGGGGAAGCTGAAACTCTAGAACGTGTAAGCAGACTGAGATTCTGTTTGGGTTGCGCCTGAGTTAGATTGGCTGATCTCAACAGGAGCAGGATTGACCGCTGCACCATTAGGAGTGGATTTGCCTGATCCATTCTGAGTGGGCGTTTGAGTTGCCGTGGTATGGCCAACCGGATTGCGGGCCTCAATCAATTGAATGGCGCGGGTCACACTTTCGGGCAAAATCACGACCAAACTACCTGGCGTGGCGCGATCGAGAGCCGAGTTGATCGCCTTGGTTTCATCCAGGATGATTTCGTGGGGGCATCTTTGGTTGGCGGCTTCCAACCCTCGGCAAATCCATTCGGCGGCTTCGCCTCTCGCCCGTCCTCGGGTGTCATCGTCTTCTTTGACAATTACGCGATCGAACATATCTGCGGCCAGTCTGCCAAGCGTGACAAAATCCTCGTTGCGGCGATCGCCAGGTCCTCCGACGACCCCAATCCGCTCGCCTGACCAATTTTTCACAAAGCCACCCAATGCTTCGTAGCTGGCAGGGTTGTGAGCGTAATCCACTAAGGCGTGGTAATTGCCAAGGTCGAATAAGTTCATGCGCCCTGGTGTTTGGTCAGCTGATGCTTGGAAGCTCATTAAGGCGGCGCGAATGTCTTCGATTTTGACTCCGTGGGCGAAAGCAGCCAAACTGGCAGCCAAAGCGTTGGCAATCATGAAAGGAGCGCGTCCGCCCATTGTCAGCGGCACATGAATGGCTTGCTCGATCCGCAGGGTCCAGTCGCCTTTGAGAATCGACAGATAGCCGTTTTCATAAATAGCTGCTAAACCTCCCTGTTGGGCGTGAGCCCGGACAATTTCGTTATCCGGGTTCATGGAAAAATAAGCCACCTGAGCTTTGACATTGCGGGCCATTGCGGCCACTAGTGGATCATCTGCGTTGAGGACTGCATAGCCGTTGGGCATGGCGGATTCTGCGACCACGCTCTTCACCCGCGCCATCTCGTCCAGCGTGTTGATGTCTCCCAAACCCATGTGGTCAGCCGCCACATTCAAAACCACACCAATATCACAGGCATCAAAGCCTAGACCAGAACGTAGAATGCCGCCGCGTGCCGATTCTAGAACGGCGACTTCTACGGTGGGGTCGCGCAGAATTAGTTGAGCGCTTTGGGGTCCGGTGGTATCGCCTTTTTCGACTAAGTAATCGTCAATGTAGATGCCGTCGGTGGTGGTGTAGCCGACAACCCGCTGAGTTTGCTTGAAGATGTGGGCAATCAAGCGGGTGGTAGTGGTTTTGCCGTTGGTGCCCGTCACCGCAAGGATGGGAACGCGACTAGGGGTTCCGGGCGGAAACAGCATGTTGATCACTGACTCGGCCACATTGCGAGGAATGCCTTGGCTGGGGGCCACGTGCATCCGGAAGCCAGGAGCCGCGTTGACTTCCACAATCACGCCACCTGTTTCTCGGAGAGGGCGAGAAATATCCGAGGTGACAATATCGATGCCAGCAATATCCAGGTTGATGATTTTAGCGACTCGTTGGGCCAGCCAAACGTTTTCGGGATGGACATCATCGGTGCGATCGATCGCGATGCCTCCGGTACTGAGGTTGGCGGTCTCCCGCAGATAGCAAATTTCTCCCAGGGGCAACACGCTTTGCAATGTGTAGCCTTGTTTATCGAGCAGTTTCCAGGTAGTGCGATCGACCGTGATTTTGGTCAGCACGTTGTCATGGCCTTCGCCGCGCTGGGGGTCTTGGTTGGTCCACTCAATTAATTGCTCAATCGTAGAACGACCATCTCCGACCACATGGGCAGGCACTCTCTCCGCCACCGCCACGAGTTTACCGTTCACCACCAAAACCCGGTGATCGCGTCCCGTGTAGTAGCGCTCCACAATCAGCGATCGCGACACTTCCTTGGCTGCATCATAGGCTTCTTCCGCCATCTTCCAAGAATCGATGTTGAGGGTGATGCCGCGCCCATGATTGCCATTCAGTGGCTTGATCACGATGGGGTAGCCGCCAACTTGCTCAATGGCTTCTTCCAGTTCATCGAGATAATTGATCACAATGCCCCGTGGCACAGGCACCCCAGATTCATGGAGAATCTGCTTAGTACTCTCTTTATCGCAAGCCAGTTCTACGCCTAAAATGCCAGTGCGATCGCTCAAGGTGGCTTGAATGCGTTTCTGATGCGCCCCGTAGCCCAGTTGGATCATGGAACGAGCCGCGATCGGTAGCCAGGGAATGCCTCTCGCTTCAGCTTCGCGCACTAGAGACTCGGTACTAGGACCTAAGGAAGCATCGGCCCAATAGGTTTGTAAATCTTGTAAGTCTTGCTCTAGCTCAGCTTTCGCATAGCTGCCAGTCTCCACAATGCTTTGGCATAGACGCACCGCAGCTCTGGCGGCATAGCGACCTGCTTGCTCGTCTAAATACTCAATCACCACCTGGTAAGTCCCAGGAGTGGCAGTTTCACGGGTGCGGCCAAAGCCAACTTTCATGCCTGCCAGCACTTGCAGCTCTAGCGCGACATGCTCCACAATGTGGCCCATCATGGTGCCTTCTTGGACTCGGCTCAGGAATCCCCCCCGACATCCTGGCGAGCAGAAGTGTTCATCTAAGCTGGGCAATACCCCGACCAACCCTTCGTAAAACCCAGCAATTTGATCGGAAGGCTTATCTGCTAGATCTTCCAAATCTAAGCGCATCACGACCAGCTTATGACGACGAATGCTCCAGTAGTTAGGGCCACGTAAGGTCTGGATCTTTAGTATTTTCATAAAGCTATCCGAGGGTGATCGGGGGTGGGAAGGAAGCAGATGCAGAAACGAAGCGAAATCATGTTGTAGAAGCAACTATCCAGTGTCTCGCTTCAACAAACCGCAAATTGTTTACCAGGAACACTTTGCGCCTCGCTCAGATAACTACTTCTGCCATGATGAATCACAACAAATTAAAGGCTAGCAAGTTAAAGCTAAAAAACAGCGTATCAGCGATCGCCTAATTGCCTTTGAGATTTTTTTTAGATGAAAAATTAGTTGCTTGCATAGGGTCTAAGGCGGTTGGAATGGTCACGTTGAGCTTGAACAGTTTTATGAAAAGATGGCTTTGAATGCGTGGCTAAGCACTAAGTTAATACTAGTCAATACTAAAGGAAGTCCCAACCGCTTGAGACTACTTCAGGTATGACAAACAGCCGCTAAAGTCTGCTGAAAATCAGCTTTAAGGGAGACTAATTACCATCCCGTTTTATCGCCGAGGCGGCATGATGCGGCGCTGATAAAGATGATATGTATCACCATAGCTAAGGATATGGACGCGCAGATTGTGAATGCTCAATGGCTCTGTCGCATCCACGCTGGGCTGATTAGTGTAGCTGAGGTCGCCGGGATCGATTACAGTCACAGAGCCTTTCCCTAGGACATGCAGCAATCCATCTCCCTCAAATAGGGCGCATGTGTCTTCGTCAATGCCCACGCCGAGTCTGTCTGGATAAGCCGCGATCGCGCTCATCAGTCGGGCCATGCGGTTGCGGTTGTGGAAATGCTGATCCACGATAATTTCTGGAATGATTGCCAGACCAGTTGCCATATCGACTAAAGAGCGATTGGGATGCTCACCACTGCCACCTCCCGCAATCATGTGGTGCCCCATGACCGCTGCGCCTGCACTGGTACCTGCCAGCGTAATCTCTCCTCCCACGGCTCGTCGTCGCACTTCTTCCATCAACGACGTATCCGCAAGCAAAGCACAGAGGCGGAGTTGATCCCCTCCAGTCATGAAGACTCCCGTACAACTCTCTAGAAAAGTACGCCAAATCGAGTCTTCACACTGATCCCGCTCCCGAATATCTAAAACCTCGATCGCTTTTGCTCCCATGTCTTCAAAAATGGTGCGATAGCGATCGCCGATCGTGGCTGGCTCTCTCGAAGCACAAGGAATAATGGCAATGCGAGCATCAGTACCACCTGCCCGATGAAAAAAGGCAGTCAGAATTTCTTTGCCGTGGACCTTGTCTTCCGCTCCTCCAATGATCATCACGGCGGTTTTTGTGGACTGAGGCATCTGCTGTTCCAGAGGTTGAGATTCTAGCTGCGGCACCATGCTACTCCTGGACATGAAATGAACCAGACGCTCCAGTAACCGATTGATTGAAATAGGAATGCCGCTTCTGTTCATCCAGTGCCATGCAGTTTTTAACCCTGGAGCTTAACTAATATAGGCATAATGCCAGATTATTTAAACATAATTTAAGAAAGTCGGAAATGATTTTCTAATGAGTGCTTGCTGTCCCTCAAGGGATGCTAGCCCTAATTCTAGGAACTCCCAGGCATTTCCTGGCCTTTCTAGATCAAAAGTATGAGCCAGTTTCAGGCTATAGTCAGCAGTCTCGGTAAGATTTACATTCTCAAAAGTTAGGGTTTTGTGAGATTCGACATTGTTACTTTGTTTCCTGACTTCTTTGCCTCACCCCTGCAATCAGGGTTATTGGGCAAGGCTTTAGCTAAAGAGATTGCCACGGTTCATCTCACTAACCCGCGTGATTTTG
>DATNPE010000694.1:0-4559 GCA_036703355.1 Allocoleopsis sp.
TCTTGCGGTGTGTCAATGATGTCACTCAGACGTTCTAGGGAAAGCGCCGTCTCCTGGAAGTTCTGCCATAGTTGCGTCAAGCGCAGTAGAGGAGTGGTGACGTAGCCTGCAATAATTCGGAACGCAAATAACTGACCCAGAGTTAGCTGTCCCGCAATTACCAGATATGCCCCTACCCAAAGCACCAGCAAACCAGAGACCTTATTGAGTAGATTGCTCGTTGCCCCAGCAGTCGTCGAAGTCAACACCGTTTGGAAGCCAGCACTAACATAGCGAGCATAACGCTCCTGCCATTGCCAGCGCGATCGCAACTCAATATTTTGTGCCTTCACCGTTTGAATTCCAGACATCACCTCCACTAAGTAAGACTGAGTTTCAGCGTTACGTTCAGCTTTGGCACGCAACTGCCGCCGAATAATGGGAGATACCAGGGCGGTGAGAACGGCAAACAGAGGAATTGTGGCCAAAGCGACGATCGCCAACAGCCAACTGTAGATAAACATGACCACGATATAGATGACCGAGAAGACGGCATCTAACACGACAGTCAACGCCGTTCCAGTCAGGAATTGGCGAATATTTTCTAGCTCATTGATGCGGCTCGACAGTTCCCCGACAGGGCGTTTCTCAAAGTACTTCAGAGGCAACCGCAATAAGTGATCAATGATCTCAGAACCCAGCGCCATGTCGATCCGATTGGTGGTATCGACAAACAAATAGGTCCGCAAGCTCATCAATAGCGACTCAAAGAACGCCATCAAAATCAGGAAAATACCGAGGACGTTCAGCGTGTCCAAGCTGTTTTGCACCAACACTCGGTCAATGATGATTTGCAACATCAACGGGCTAGCTAAGCTAAACAGCTGGACAAAAAAGGAAGCGATCAGAACCTCAATTAAAACCCTGCGATAGCGAATCAGAGAGGGCAAAAACCAACTGAGGCCAAAGCGCTGTTTCGGTGTTTGCTTCGTCAGTTTCAGCAATAAAACCTGACCTTCTTGGCCCCAGGCTTCGGCAAAGTCCGCTGGTTTAAACCGCCGAATTCCTGTTTCTGGAACCGCCAGCACGATCGCTTTATCACTAATTTCGTAAAGCACCGCGCAGCTATCTTGCCAACGAATCAGCGCCGGGGCAGGCAAGCGGCTCACTGTTGCGGCAGGCACATTCACGAGTTGAGCATTCAAGCCCATCAACTCTGCGATCGCTCCACAAACTTGCAGAGACATGCTGCCTGAACGATCCATTTGATTGGTGAGCACCCGCTGCACCACATCCCGTCGAAACGGTAAGCCAAGATGCTGAGCCAACATCTGAAAACAAGCTAGAGTGGCGTTGAGCGGTCCTCGGGCTCGAACATAGGGATACTTTTGCTTGCCTTTTTTCTGAACCAGAGCTGAGCTAGATTCTCCCGGCACTCTCTCTGGCGCGTAGGGAATGTCTATCTCGCTGCCATCTAGGTCAGCCTTGGCATCTTGGAAGGGCACTAGCTCAGCAGCGTCCGTTAGCACTAAGGCTGAGCCATTGCTTTCTACGTTCACCTCCCCAAGCGCGGCGGCAGGAAATCCGACTAGGCGGGCAACTGTGGGTCCCTCGACACTCACAAAAGATTGGGAACTAGCCAAATCTAAGCGGCTACCTACAGGATGATTAGTAACCGTGCCACCCCCGCTGACGAGCCAAATTAAACTAGAGTCGAGCTGGCTAAGCGGCGTTCTACCCTTAGGCAAGTTCATCACTAGCGACTCTGGCCATATCTGCTGAGTCAAGTCTTTGAGATGGGTCGTTTTATTCATGGGTTGGCGCGCTAGTTCCAACCCCAGCAGATCGAAGGCTTCCACCAATGCACAACGTTGCCGAAATGCTGCCGCAAACCCTGGTTCTTGCTCTAGAAGTTCCAAGAAATCAGTCGCAGTCAGCGTGATGCAAATGACTTCATTCGAGGCGATCGCGGTCTCACAAGCAATGCCTCGGACCAGCCCAGCCCAGCCTAATACCTCACCCGGATTCAAAAGCTTTAAAGTACTAGGCAGTTGGGTGCGAGTGTCATAACCTAAGTAGCGAGCCTGTCCTTCATACAAGATCGAAACTTGAATCGGCTGCTTCTCACGGACTAATATCGCTTGTCCCATGCGGTAACGAAGCAACTGAAACTTTGGCAGCAGCCGAGTGACTGTAGCAGGCGATAACTGACTAAAGCCAGGAACCTGAGCTAAAAACTCTTGAATCGTGCTTGTGGTATAAGTCATTAGGAAGCAGAAGTGGCAATCGCGCCAGAGTTATTAACAGTATTGATTTGATGGAGCTGCTCTTGCAGCCAATTATTAAAAAGTTCGTTCAGTAACCGTTGGCGCATGGGTTCGTCTAGCTGCGCTGGCATAAATTTTTCCAACCGCACAATCACCACCCATTCTCCCAGCTGAGTCGGAGGCCACAACTGTCCTGGCTGGCTCATCGACAAGACCCGCGCTAGCTGTGGATGAGGAGTACTTAACTCCACAGGACCAATCAGCCCTCCAGTCTGCGATTCAGGCCCTTGAGAATACTCTCGTGCCAGGTCGGCAAAAGATTGCTCACCTTCTTGGATGCGGAAATAAAGTTCTTGTGCAATCCCTACATCTTGGGTCCGAATGAGGGAGTAGATCACCTTATCCATCTGCCCTTTTCTCTGAAGGAAGTAAGATTCTAGCTTGATCCCCCAAGTAGCCTGCTTAAATTTTTCAATTCTCAACCCTCGCTCGGTTCTTACCCTCAATTCCTCCAGAGTCATTTGGCGCTGAGACAACCAAGCCTGCTGAGCTTCCTTCGATGTCAACTGGTTTTGGGCATAAAACTGCTGACAAGCTTGAGTCACTTCTTCTGGTGTACAGGTGTAAGGGATAATAACCTGATCAAGCAGTAGCTCTCGCAATAGCTGGGGTAACAGTTGGTATCGCGCCAGAAGGGGAATAATCTCCTGAGCAGTAATAGCGCGATCACCGACTCGAAGAATTACGGTCATATCAGCGACTGGAGAATTTTCCAAAACAGAATTTCTTTGTAAGGACATTAAGCAACTGGGGGCTAGAAACCAATAAGCAGCAGTCTATTCACGACAGAAACCTGGCTTATGGAGGTGCGATCGTAACTACCTTACAATTACCTCGCATTATCACGGCTTCTCTAACCAAGATACCCATTGAAGCCACAGCTGCACCTAAGTAGCTCGATGCTACCTAAACTATCTTTACAAGGTTACTCGAATCTGTATAAGTACTTTATGTGTGATAACGGTCAAGCAAATCAACAACTTTACAAGTATGTTTACGCACCCAACTCACTTAGAATCTAATTCTAAAGCGGCTTACACAAAGTAAGATTTGCATATTTTTTACAAATAGCTTTGGCGATCGCTTGAAACTACAGCGATCCCTAGCAACAGTGATACTGAAGAAAGCAGTAGGAAAAGACAGCAATACAAATGCCACTGCCACAACTGTTGTAATATTCAATCTCCAAACAACTACAAATCTATTTCTAAAGTGGCAATTTACTAGATCACAATAGCTGAAAAGTCAGGTGTCTCAATAACCTGCAATGCTGGAGCTGCTGTGAGAACTGCTAACAATTCATTCGTAGCTGCCACTCGAATAAAAGTACTATTACCCTGTTGCGTTGTGATGATGTCTCTAGAGGTCAGATCACCCGCAAACTGAATAGAATCAACGCCTTCAACAAAGTCAATAATTGTGTCTATACCCTCACCAAGGGCCAGAATGAAAACATCTCGGCCCTCCCCACCAGAAAGTATGTCGTTTCCACTTCCTCCACTGAGGATATCGTCCCCTGCTCCACCCACCAGTTGATCATCTCCCGCTCCGCCGAACAGCTCGTCATTATTAACACTACCTATGAGCTGATCGTCGCCAGGAGTACCATTGATCAAATTAGCTCCAGTGCTGACCTGCACATCAGCACTGACAGCAAAATTCTCTTGAAGCTCAAACACAGAACGAGTAAAAGAACCCTCCTCTAGAATAAATGGGGGGAGAGCATGAGAAGTATCTTCACTTGAAGCAAGAATGGTATTCGCGATCGACATACAATTTATTAGAGGGCAGAATAAATTATGCAACTAAGGAGGCTAGCTACTGCTCCTCAGAAAAATTTTGGTTCACAAAGCAATTACCTAAACCTTGATTTTATATCTATTAAGGTTGTTGATGTTATTACTAAGAGGATCGAACAGTATACGTGCACCCACAATAAACACGTTAGCATCGTAGTTTCACTCTAGGATACTCTTCACAAAATCATGAAAAACTCTCGCTATCTATATCTATAACAGTAAAAATTAGCAGGCTCCCTTTCAACTAGAACATTTTCACTACTCAAGTAACACACATACACTTTGACCTTTGTCATGTCTAAACACAAAAAGAGGGGCAGTTCCTGCTGGAGCCGCTCCCTCTTCTTGAACTTATTATTGCCCTGGCATCGAGCTATTGTCCCGTGGGGCTGCCCCCAAAGTATCGTCGCCGCTGCAGCGTTTCACCTCTGAGTTCGGGATGGGTCAGTGTGGT
>DATNPE010000695.1:0-5706 GCA_036703355.1 Allocoleopsis sp.
CACAGAATTTCGGTGCTGGCAGCTTGACCCGAAGGACCAGACGTAGTGATGATTAATATCAATACAATGGCTAGCAGCAATGAGTACAGCCGAATAAGTTGTCGCTGAGACAGACGGAAAAGAAAATATTTCATGAGCTAAACAATATGAACTGTAGATATATAAATATTTGGGGAATGGTTTGAAGCTCTTGCTGACCTCTCCCCAAACCCCTTTCCTGCGAGGTGAGGGGCTTTTAGTAGGGAAGGGGCTAGGGGTTAGGTCTTTTCACTCAGCAATTTACTGTCGTAATCAGGCACCAGCGTTTCAACATCTCGCAAGGCACGAAAAGCATATCCGCCTACACCTACCAACACACCCAAAATAGAGAATAAAGTGAATTGCAGCGCCATACCTGCCCCGTTTCCTGTGCCGAAGATATTGCTGAGTAGAGGGGTGAGAAATCCTCCCGGCTGCATGGCGGGTTCAAATACTTTATCGGCTAAGGGGCCAGCGATCGCCAGTCCTAGAGGTGCTGCCAATTGTGCGATCAGATAACGGGAAGCAAACACCTTGCCCTGAACCGCTGGATCAACTTTGGAGAGCCAAATCGCTTGATTGGAGCTACCAATAAACGGAGAAAAGATTGCAGACAGGAAACCTGCACCCATCCAGAGTGGTAAGGATTTCGATAATCCCAAAAATACGCCGCTGAGTTCACCAAAGGTTTGCCCCAAGAGCAGACCATGAATCCGCCGTTTGGGACCACCCCAGACGCTCAGTAGCACACCACCAACCACGCCCCCAATCCCGATCGCGGCCTGAACACTGGCGAGGGCTGCGGCATTGTCTTGACTGCGGGCCAAGATCATCGCAGGCTGAATCGCCCAGGCTGCATTGCTGAGCAAATTGACATTCAACAAAAACAGGAGAACCACCAATAAGCTAGGATGGCGAAAAATATAGCGAAAGCCAAAGGTGAATTCTTGCCAAAGTTGGGTGGGGGAGAGGGGTGGAGCGTCTCCTGAAGGTTGGGGAATAGCCGTGCACCAAACCGTGCCCACCGCCACCAAAAATGTTGTGAAATCAATCAGAAGAATGCCTGAAAGCCCGATCAGCGGATACAAAATCCCAGCGATCGCAGGCGCTAAAATTTCGGCCCCAGAATAGGTCAGGTAAGAATCCATTGCGGTGGCTCTGGCATAGTGCTGCTTCGGCACAATTTGCGACATCGAAGTCGAGTAGGCCAGATCTTGAAAATAGCCAAATAAGCCATTGACCGCCCCCGCCACATACAGATGCCATATCGTTAGTTGGTTGGTAAGCAGCAATCCCAGAAGTATCACAGTCGATATCCCTGCCATGCCATCGCCGATCATCATCAATTGCTTGCGATTCCAGCGATCGACAATCACCCCCGCAAAGGAGGCTGCAATCACTTTGGGGGTACGGGTAAAGAAGAAGAGTAAAGCCAGTGGTGTTGCCTGACCTGTCAGATCCCAAGCCCAGAGAGTGATGGCAAAGTTGGTCATCTCTGTACCGAGCACCGAAGCCACCTGTCCACTCCAAAGAATCAGAAATTTCCGCAGGCTAGTAGGTTGGTTGGGTTCCATTCAAGCAGCTGGAGGCGAAGGGATACGAACTAGCAGTTTGGGCAACAATGATTCTGGCATTTTCGGCGGTTTGACATAGCCATCCTCACTGGCTTGATACTGAGCGGCAAAGGTCACTAGATCATTAGCTTGATCCGGTGATAAATCTGTAAAGTGATAGGTGTACTTGCCCGGACAGATCAAAGAGGCAGAGCAGGGGCGATCGCACGTCCACAAGCAGCTTGCGGCTTCGATCTGCAACCCAGATGCTTGAGTTGCGTGAGATGCCAACACTTCATCCAGGAGATGAGGAGAACTGCTCTTGCGGTCAGGACCACAGCCTTTACAAATGAACAAAGTATGCTCAGACATGCCTAAGCCTCATCGACCAAATATTTGAACAAGTCATCAATTACCAAATTAGCCGCGATCGGGCCACTGCCAATCCAGTAATTAGGTACTTGATAAACGCGGTTTTGTTTCACAGCTTTCAGATTTGCCCAGAGGGGATCAGACTTGAGTTGCTCTAGTTGCTTCTGGGCATCCTGCGCCAATTTGGCATCGTTCTCTGCTGTCCAGACAAACAAGACATCTCCGTCTGCCTGACTCAACAGCTCCCGACTAATCGATAACTGCACCGGACTACCACCCAAAGCCTTTGCTTCCGAAGCACTCAGGTTTTGAGTAGATGGACGAGATAACCCCGCATCCGCCAAAATCGTGCCACAGAAGGAGTCCTTTAAATAAAGACTGATACCGTCTGGATAAACCCGCACCACTGATACCTGGGTTTGACCTGGCTGGGAACCAGCGGCACCCATCTTTTGTTTGAACTCTTCTAAACGAGTTTTGTACTGGGTCATCAGTTGCTCAGCTTCAGCCGTTTTGCCAAGGGCTTGAGCGTAGAGTTGTAGCGTCTCCTTCCAGGCTCCACTGCCCTCGCCACCATCAATTACCGTAGGCGCAATCCGCGACAATTGCGGATAGATGGCTTTGTGGTCTGTCTGCCACCCTAAAATCAGATCAGGCTTGAGCGCCAAAATCTTTTCTAGGCTGGGAGTACCAGACCGCCCCACATTCGGAATATCCGCCGCCCGCTCTTGCAGATAAGAGTCATTCACCTGGTTGCTACCAATCGGCTGCACACCGAGAGAGAGCACGGTATCTAACCAACTCAAAGACACCACTCGCTGGGGAGCCGCAGGCACTTGAGCTGTACCCATCACATGTTGCACCGATCGCGTCTCGGCAGTGGTAGCGGTAGGA
Source organism: Allocoleopsis sp. (assembly GCA_036703355.1). Lineage (GTDB taxonomy): Bacteria > Cyanobacteriota > Cyanobacteriia > FACHB-46 > FACHB-46 > Trichocoleus. The sequence goes on from DATNPE010000695.1 coordinate 2,838, forward strand.
GCGCTGACCGACGGTTGAGAACCAGAATCAGAAACGCCATCTCGACCACAGGCAACCGTTGTCATGAGGGTAAGCAAGAGCAGCAGACTCAACCGCAGCCAACGATCGCGATTTCTTTGCAATGGCGCTGATAACTGCGATCGCCAGATCTTCCCCACTCCTTGAGAGAGGTAAAACTTGAGTTGTCGAACTACTCTGAGCATGTTCATGACATACGAAAATATGGGTCAAATATCTCTAGCTCCCCTTCCCTTAGAGGGAAGGGGCTGGGGGTTAGGTGTCTAGAACGATACAGACAAAGAACCAATGATCGTAAAGGGATCACCAGGGTTTACATACTCACGGAATCCTTCACTGCTCTCGATGTAATTGATATCAAACAGGTTCTTGATGTTGATGGCGGCTCGCCAGTTGTCACGACGATAGAAAACAACTGCATCAGTACGGACATAGCTAGGTAGCCTAAAGGTGTCGTCTAGATCACCAGTCCGTTCACCCACAAAGAACAAGCCAGCCCCAAAGCCTAAACCTTGCAAGTTGCCGCTCTGGATCTCGTAGGTAGACCACAAACTACCACTATTGCGCGGGACATTAATAAAGCGAGTGCCTGATTCGTAGAAGTTGTCTTCTGTGATCTCAGTATCATTATGACCGTAGGAGGCAATCAGATTCCAACCAGGGGCAAGTTCACCAGTCACATCGAACTCAATCCCTCGACTACGAACTTCACCGACAGGAATGCTGAAATCAGGATTATCTGGATCTCCTGTGGCAATGTTAGATTTAGTCAGTTCATAGGCTGCGAGATTCGCGACCAATCGCCCCTCTAGCAGTTCTCCACGGATACCAATTTCGTACTGGGTACCGCGTTCAGGTTCTAGAGGAGAACCATCAGCACGAATGGATGTCGAGGGTACGAAAGAGCGGCTGAAGCTCCCATAGATAGAAATGGGTTCAATCGGTTGATACACTAGACCAATCTGTGGACTAAAAGCGTTGTCGTCTTGCTCAAACTCGTTACCCGAAAGGTTATTAGTGACAGACCGATCAAAGAAGTCAAGACGGCCACCTGCAAGCAGAATGAGATTATCCGTCAAATCAATCTGATCTTGAAGATACAGTCCCACCGTATTGATGCGGTTACGGTTGTCGCGCCTAAGTTCAGTCAGTTCAGATAGATCAGGGAGATCGCCTAAGATAGGATTATAGATGTCAATGGGGAAGTCAGGATCACCTGGCAAGGCCCGCTGTGTGCCCTCGGTCAATGTACGACCAAAGTCTACTCCGAATAGTAAAGTATGATCCACAGCTCCTGTGGCAAACTTACCAGTAACGTTGGTCTGTAGGTCTAGGGTCTTGGAGATGTCGTCATTTGAGCGGAAGCGGCGATCGAGTTGCCCATTATCTTGAATAAACCAAGAGTCGGCTCGGTAATCGAAGGTGTCAGAGTTGGTGAATCGTAAGCCGTTACGAATTTTCCAGTTATCGTTGAAGCGATGTTCTAACTGGTAGCCAACGGAGAATTCCTCAATTTCACTTCTATCATCAAGAGTACCCAGCACCCGATCATAGGGGATGTCAGCAATCCCTTCGCCAATGGCTACAATGCCTCGGTCAAACGGACGCTCATCGCGGAGATAGTCTGCTTCGAGGGAGAGGGAGGTGCGATCGCCAATGTCCCAAGCCAAAACAGGAGCGACAAAGAAGCGATCGGTATCTTGATCAAAATCGCGGAAGTTACCACCGCCTTCAAACACAGCGTTGAGGCGATAGCGCACTGAAGCATCATCATTCAGGGGCCCTGTTAGATCTACGCTAGGACGGAACAGCCCAAAACTACCGACCGATAACTCAGCACTATAAGCAGGGTCAAATAAGGGTTGCTTGGTAACTAGGTTGACGACTCCACCGGGTTCTAATTGTCCATACAAAACTGAGGCTGGGCCTTTTAAGACTTCGACCCGTTCTACACTAGCGGTTTCTCGCAAGCTACTTTGACTTTGACGGAAACCATTCCGCAGAAACACATCTTGAGCAAAGCCCCGAATGGTAAAGCGATCGAGGGTGCCGCCAAAACCATCGCCCTGGACTACACCGCTCACATTCCGGAGGGCATCGCCTAAGCGAATATTGCGTTGATCTTCTATTACCTGCTCTGGCACCACTTGGACTGAGCGGGGAGTATCTCGCAGCGGGGTTTCTGTTCTGGTTGCAGAGGTGGCACGTCTGACGGTGTAACCTTCTTCCTCATCGTCGGTGGCGACAATCCGAATGACGTCACTCTCATCGTCAGCGCTGCTATCTGCGGCACTATTGTCTGGGTCAGTGCTGGTTTCAGCTTCTGCTGTGGTTTCAGTCTCTGACTGGGTCGTATCTGTTTCGGTAGCGGTAGATTCGGATTGGGTCGTATCTGTTTCGGCAGTGGTAGATTCTGTCGTGTTGGATTCTGTAGGAGAGGTTTCAGCCGCGATCGCGCCCGCAGAATTGACATTTAGAAATACCGTGTTTCCCTGCCGAGTCAGCGCACTGGTGGGGACAGCCGACTCGCCAACGATTGTCACCCGCACACTATTTTCGGTCAGTGAGGTGACGGTAACTTCGGCAATGCCCGCTACTGGGTTAGTTTGACGAAAAGATTCTTGGCCAGCTAAGCGCAGTTGTGCATTTGTGAGATCGGTGGTGAGCGTATTACCAGAACGGGTGGTTAAAGCTCGAACCGCAGCACCATTGCTGGTTTCCAAGACAACTTCTAAGCCGCCATCCTTAGGATTTAGTTGAACGTTTGTAATTTGGCTGCTCTGGGCCAAAGCAGGGCTAGCAATCAGAGCGGGCACTACCCCAAGCAAGCCAAGGCTACAACTCAGGAACT
>DATNPE010000696.1:0-3364 GCA_036703355.1 Allocoleopsis sp.
TTCCTATGCTGCTGATGTGGGGCAAGCAAGACCGCATGATTCCCTATAGCTTGGCGCGTCAGTTCATTAGCTACAACCCCAACTTAAAGTTCGTGGAGATCGACAATGCGGGTCATTGCCTGCACGATGAAGCACCAGAACAAGTGAACCCAGTCATCCTAGAGTGGATTGATTCTTGGAGCGTGACACGAACCACTGAGGTTGAGGTGACCGCCTGATTGGGAGGAGCGATCGCCCATCATCACCCATAAAAAATCTCTACTGCATTCAGTAGAGATCAAAAAATTTAAGGGAGATAAAGTCTAATCGCAGTACAGGATATTGTTTGGGCTTGTCACGCCACCATGACTTAGCCAATTTCGACTTGGTTCGTCTCGACGCCCGTTGCGCCATTCACGCCTCTAGCGACTGAAACCATGCGGTTGAGAATATCTTGGCTGGGAACTTTGCCCTTAAGGACCACAGTGCCGCCGGTTTGAGCTACGTATAGGGTTTCGATGTCATTGAGTTGAGGGTCTTCGTCAAACGCTAAAGCCACACGCTTGGCCAAACCACTTTGGTCGTACTCACCATTCAGGCCCACCCGCTCTGGAGGAATGGTCTGGGTTGCAGCAGGGGCAGAGGCAGCAGGAGCCGAGTAAGATTGTGCGGGTGCTGCTTGAGGTGCTGCTTGAGGCGCAGGAGTCGCATTAATCGCCTGTTGAGGATTTGCAGGCTTCTTAACGCCAAAGAGTCTTTGTAACCAACCCATGATTTTGCTCCGAATCAATCTTCACTTAACTTGATTAAAAAGATTTCAACCCAATCAGGCATCTGCCGAAGAAGAGAAGTGAATGAACGCTAGCTCTAACCCTAATGACAGAGACTCATAGGCTGTCTTTGAAGAGAAATCTCAAGGGAATAGTTTTCTAATCGAGAGAGGGCGCGATAAAATGGCGGTCTATGTGCTGTTGCTACCAGCATTTTGGTTAGACAATTACTGCGATGAAACACACCCTTTCTGTTCTGGTTGAAGATGAAGCGGGAGTTCTGACCCGCATTGCTGGTCTGTTTGCCCGCCGGGGTTTTAACATTGAAAGCCTAGCTGTAGGCCCAGCCGAGCAGATGGGAGTCTCTCGAATTACGATGGTGGTTCCGGGCGATGACAACAGCATTGAGCAGCTCACCAAACAGCTCTACAAGCTGATCAATGTCATCAAAGTGCAAGATATTACCGAAGTGCCCTGTGTCGAGCGGGAACTGATGCTGCTGAAGGTAAACGCGGTCAGCTCGAATCGCTCCGAAATTGTGGAATTGGCACAAATCTTCCGGGCGCGAGTGGTTGATGTGGCAGAAGATGCCCTCACCCTAGAAGTCGTCGGTGATCCCGGTAAGATGGTAGCGATCGTGCAGGTGTTGAATAAATTCGGCATCCGCGAGATTGCCCGCACTGGCAAAATTGCTCTAACTCGTGAGTCGGGCGTCAACACAGAATACTTGAAATCACTCGAAGCCAAGCTTTAGGCATTCACGCTCCAACTCTAAAGCAGAATTCCAATCTAGAATTCTGTACCTCGCTCCGGTGCTGAAATCCATCGGAGCACTCCTTGGTGTGTATCCCCAATTGTTTGGGTCATGCAGGTGAAAGTACTTATTTGAAATAAATCAGCAGATTTAAGCCTGGAATCGTGCGAGACAACGTCCAGAGTAATAAGGCAATGAAGAGAATGCCGAGGCTCCACTGGTACCAAACCAAAGCGGTAATTAAACCAGGCATATCGCGATCGCGCAGGCGGATGTCATTAAAACCGAAGCGCAGCAAATTATTGAAGCTGAAGTCGTAGTAGTTGAGCCAGTTCCAGCGGCGGTCCCAAAGCAACGGCACGTAGCGCTCTTGGAACAACGGGAAGCGGGGCATGATCGGCATTCGCCCAATTAAGAGGCGTAGCTGCCGCAGGCTGCCTTCTTCGACAAAATAGCTGACATCCATTAAGTTGTGGTAGCGACCTTGCTGATACAGCCGCCCCAACAGCAGCAGGGGTACTGGGACAATCACGACGGCGAGGCAAGCTAAGGTGAGCCAGGGGCGATCGGAGGTTTGAAAAATTGTCACCAGTCCCCCCAAGGACAACACACTAAAACTCGTCAGCACCGCGATCGCTTCGTAGAGGGTTGGCACAATCGGTTTCGGTCGTAAGCGCCGCAAGCGATCGATCAGCCAAAATAGCACGCCAAAGTAAGCGATCGCCACAATTTCGACCCCAAACACCAACCAAAAATTGGTGCCATAGCGGCTCAACAGCAGCAGCAGACTGAGGCAGAGCCAGTGCAAGCCATCCAACACCCAGCCAATAAAGTTGCGGGAATCGGCGGCGATGGCGCGATCGCGAATCTTGATGTAGTCAGCCAGGTCAATGCTGCCGAGGGTGAGCAGTTCGGTGAGGGAACGGAAGGGTTGCTCGACTCGACGTTGGGCGATCGCATTTGCTTGGGCCGCAGAAAAACCAATCTTGAGCAACCGTGGCACCGAAGCGGTGTTGATATTGGTGCCTAGAAGCCGTTGCCGCAATTCTTGCAATCGCAAAGATTCGGTTTTGTATTCAATCTGATTGGCGTCGCTAATTTGCTCTAGCTGCCGAAAGTTTCGCACCAAATTCCGCAACAAGCTTTCATTGCCTTGCAACACCGGAACCGAAAGCGATCGCCCAATTTGCCCCGGATTCCCCAGAAACTTGGCATGATCGGCATCAAACCTTAACCCTGGCACATTCAAATAAGCCGCCTTACTAAAAGCTGCATCGCTAAAGTCAGCTTGCGCTAGAATACTCGCCCCCCGTAGATTCACCGGACGGCTGAACTGCACTTCCCGAAAGCTCACAGGTTGCTCAAACTCTGCCTCCGTTAAAAAGCAAGACTGCATAAATCGGCTTTTATTAAACTGAGCCGCCTCTTGCCAGCGCGTCTGGGCCAAATCTGCGTTGCCCTGCCACTGCACCCGACTAAAATTGGCGAATTGCCGAAAAACAGCTTGGCTAAAGTTGGCGGTGCCTTGAAACTCACTGCTTTGGAAGTTCACCAACCCCTGAAACTGCGACTGATTAAACCCCGCGCGATCGAAAAAAATACTGCTGCGAAATCGTGCTTCTTGATTAAAAATGGCTCCCGCAAAACTGCTCGGTTGGCTGAAGCGGGTACCCGACCAATCGGCTTCCTGGCCAAACCAAGTGCCTTGAGCTTCCACCCGATTCAGAAAGAACGTATTGCTAAAGTTCGCCGCTCCCACAAAGCGAGTTTGGGACAGTTTCAGCGGGCCGCGAAATACGGCAATTTGTAAGGGAGCTAGCGCCTGAGTACCAACATTAGGAGTGGTGATCAGCGATCGCGA
>DATNPE010000697.1:0-4255 GCA_036703355.1 Allocoleopsis sp.
TACAGAAGAATATTGGCAATTAGTAGAGCAACTGGAGGGCGATCGCTAATGGATGGGCAGCAGCTAAGAATGGAATCAATAAGCAAAGCTCAGGCGGAGGCAATAAATAGAATAACAGCGTGGTACGACACTCGACTTCACGCATTGCTTGATTTGGATGCCGAAACGAGAGGGCTATTAAAACTAATGACAGCAGCCGAGGTTGGCGGAAAGACTTTAGTGCTACTGGCTGAAGTGCTGCAATCAATCGAAGGCGACATCAAAGAAGCTCAGAAGACTTATGACGACTATATGAAAGTCGCAATGGGCGAAAAAGAATCTTTTAATTTCATTCCTTCGCTCAGATATTTATTGAATGACCTTGAAATCAAAAAGGGCGATCGCTCATGATCAACGAAATTATTGATACTCAATACAAGTTAGTTCAGAGGTTGCAGCAGCAGTCTGTAGATATGCCATCCGTGAAGAAACTACAAGAGTTGCAAGCGGCGATCGCAGGATTAACTAACCTGCTATCTACACGAGCTGCAATACTGGCAGATGACAGGATAGGCTTCTTCCGCCTTGAGTCGATGGATAACAAGGATTTAGAAAGGGCGATCGCACATGACTCTTAGAAACAAAATGTGGCGAGCAGAATATTTTTTTTGCCAATTACAAAACGCTTCGAGCAAATGACCACTCTATCTGGAGAAGCTTTATTTACGCCTTAGCATTTACCACGGATGGAATTCGCTGCGATCCAGACTCAATATTTGAGCAAGCTATCCGAGTTTTAGAAGACGAGGGCGATCGCTAATGAGTGCTGACGCTTTTGAATTGATAGGCGACGTTACTTTGTCAACAGAGATCGACAATCGGTTTGTCAAGGCTATGACCTTGATTATGTTTGCTGATTTCTGCAATAGAACGTCAACAGACCCAGAAGAGTTTTTTGCAAAAATCACTGCTGACTTAAGAGCGGATTATGCACAGCAGATTGAGTTAGTCCGAGGTACTGGGATTGATGCTGACTCGCTATCCAAGAAGATCGAGGATCAGGTTGGTCGACAGAGTCAGCAATACCAATCATTGATTGAGTCTGTAATGAAGCACTTAAATAAAGGCGATCGCTCATGATTAGAATGGCTTTCATGGGCACTATGGCGTTTGGTCCAATCCCCGATTCTACTGAGGAGCAGGCGATCGCCAACATACAGGAGCTTATTAGGCACACCGCCCTTCATCACAACAATGTTGAAGCAAAATTTGAAAGGCTTGCCGCAGACGACGAAGCTGGATGGTTCGGCTTTAAGCTCATGGCGGGAGATCGCTACTGTCACGTCTTAATGCCAGGAATTACCATTGGTGATGCAGAATGCTACCCACTCGCTCAACACGTAAAAGACTTTCGGGTTTATGTTGATGGCGGAAGCTGGCTATGGCCTTTTGCTGTGAAGATAGCTAGAGAGGCGTTGTTAGGGCTGGGAGATTATAGCGAGGGCGATCGCGCATGACCATTGAAGAAAACAAAGTTAGGAAAGGCAAGATAGCTGACCTGATACCCGATACTCACAACGGCAACAAGGGCACTGAACGCGGGCGATATATGCTTGAGGCTTCGGTGCGTCGCAATGGCGTGGGTCGTGGGGTGTTAGCCGATAAGCATGGGCGACTGATTGGAGGCAACAAGACCCATGAGGTAGTTGGGGCGCTAGGAATTGAAGATGTGATCATCGTTCCAACCTACGGTGACACCCTAGTAGTTACTCAGCGGATGGATCTAGACTTAGAGGAGGACGCGATCGCCCGTGAGCTAGCTTGGGCAGACAACCGAGTTCAAGAAGTCAGCTATACACCTGATATTGAGAACTTACAAATAGATATAGATGCAGGGGTAGAACTTGACCCCTATTGGACTCCTGGTGAGCTAACTGACTTAGTCGAGGGCAAACAGGAAGAAGAGGAACAGGAAGAACGCGATCGCGACGGAGAACGCTGCCCAAATTCTAAGCCTGTAGAGTGCCCTCACTGTGGCCAGACTTTTATCCCGGAATGACGTTGAACGCATCGAATGGAAGCCTTGATAGAAAATGGTTTCAGCGATCGCATCTCTACCGATGAGCTATTCAATGCCGCCGATCAGCCTAAAATAGGCATTAGCAAGGGTATCAGTCATCCATGAGGTATCCGAAACCGTTGCTACAAAAGACTTTTATTAACACGCATTCAATGAGTATCAATGGCTCAATGCAAGGCTAGAAATAAGTCAGGCGATCGCTGCGGCAGAGGGGCGGTTCCAGGCAAGAATGTATGCCACATCCACGGTGGTAAAACTCCAGTTGGGGTGTCGGCATCACGCTTCAAGCATGGGCGTTACTCCAAGTACATCCCTGGTCGCTTGATGGAGCGCTATAGCGAAGCCGTCAGCGACACAGAGTTGCTAGCAATGCGCGAAGACATTGGCTTGCTAGACGCTCGACTCTCAGACGTGTTGCAGCGAGTTGACACGGGCGAAAGTGGCGCTATCTGGAAAGAGTTACATGAGTGGTCGGAAGAGTTAGCGATCGCCCGTAAAACGAATGACAAAGTAGCAATGGCTGACGCACTCAATGGGCTTTTAGACTGCATCAAGCGTGGCAAATCAGATTATCAAGCCTGGAACGAAGTCAAGAACCTGCTAGACCAACGTCGCAAGCTAGTAGAGTCAGAACGCAAGCGACTGGTTGAAATGCAGCAGTTTGTTTCATCCGAACAAGCCATGCTGCTGGTCACAGCCCTTATTGATAGTGTTAGACGCAATGTTACAGACAAACAAACCCTTTCAACCATCAGTGCCGAGTTTGCTCGACTTACTCAGAGAGAAGGTGATCCACAGCTTGGCGATCGCGGATGACGACCACCCACCTTTTGTCCAGTACGCAGATAGGCCCGTCGATTTTGTCCATGAGGTACTAGGGATTCGGATTCTGACCACCGAGCAAATCCAGATTCTTGAATCCATCCGAGACAACCAAGAAACAAACGTACAAGCGGCACACGGGGTTGGGAAGTCGTTTGACTCTGCGATCGCTGTCCTCTACTGGGTGTTTGCGGTTGGTGGACTAGCTATTACGACTGCACCAACCGAAGACCAGGTGAAGCAGATTCTTTGGTCAGAAATCCGTCGGATGTACGATCGCAACAAACAGAAGTTAGGCGGAACCAGAGGTGAACTGTTTCTCAAGTTCAGCGAGTCAGCCAGAGCCTACGGCTTCACCTCTCGCAACTATGACAGCAACTCATTCCAGGGTAAACACGCCGAAAAGTTGCTATTGATTCAGGACGAGGCTTGCGGTATCACCGAAGAGATTGATGATGGCTTTCAGTCTTGCCTCACTGGGTCAGACAACCGAGGCTTGCGGATTGGAAACCCCATCAAAGGTGGGGGGCCATTCGAGAAGGCTTGCGCTCGTACCCACGTGAGAATCCCGGTCTGGAGTCACCCCAACGTAGCTTGGGCTTATGAAAAGAATGCCGATGGCATTCACGTCTTAAAGCAAGAAGTCGCGATCGCCATCCTCAATTCAGAGGGTGACGTAATCCCACAGTCACAATGGCCCGAATGGTGCCGACGTGACGTAATCCCTGGTGCAGTATCGATCGCGTGGATTGAGAAGGCTCGTAAGCGTGGAGAAACTTCAGCTTTTTGGCAATCACGGGTAGAGGGGCTGTTCCCAGTTGATGCTCAAGAATCGATCGTGCCTCGTTCTTGGTTCTTGGCTGCGCGTCAGCGGTTTGATGAAAATCCTGACTATTGGAAGAATCAAGCGATCGCTCAATCGGTCAAGTATGGGCTTGATGTGGGCGACGGTGGCGACGATCATGGACTGGCGAAGTGGCAAGGGCCAGTGTTGTTCTCAGTTGAGAAGATGGTCACCAAGGGCGATCGCGAAGATGTGACACGAGCTGCGGCATGGGCTAGGCAACACTTGGAGCAAACGCATGGCTCCATCTTTGTTGACCAAATTGGAGTGGGCGCTGGAACCCTTGCGATCCTGATTGAGCAAGCATACGAAGCACAGGGCATAAACTGGGGTTCAACCAAGTGCGATCCTGCTTATCAGAATGTCAAGGCTGAAGGGTACTGGAACCTGCACGAAGCCTTGAGGAAGGGAGAGGTAGCGATCGCACCATTGGGTGAGCTTGAAGATGAGCTAATGGAAGACTTGGCGGGCACCTACTACGAAGAAACCAGCACAGGCAAAATCCGCATCGAGGACAAAAGCAAGACCCG
>DATNPE010000698.1:0-5952 GCA_036703355.1 Allocoleopsis sp.
TGGACTGTGGCACCGAGCAGAATCGTGCCTTCAGCAGTTAGACGAATCGAAGTATCGACCAAACTCATCAAGGTTTGCTGCAACCACTTCGGGTCAGCCTCAACATAGACATCCTCGGAGAGGGGCAAGAGTCTCAAGCGAATATTGCGGTCTTGGGCTTGCAAGTGAGTCAAGTTATAAACTTCTTGCAGAATTTGAGCAAGTTTCAACGGCTGAGACTGGATTTGCCGAGAACCATGCTCCAACCGAGCCACATCCAAAATCAAGTCCAACAACTGCATCAGGTTGAGGGCAGACTGATGCGCTTGGCCGAGAAAATCTCTTTCTTCTGCGGGGTCATCGCATAGATCCGACAAAATCAGTTGGTGCATCCCAATCAGGCCGTTGAGGGGCGATCGCAGCTCATGAGAAACACGCGCCAAAAACCCAGACTTAAACTGGTGCATCTCCATAGCCATTTGGTAGGCCAGCCGCGTTTGCTCTAACTCTTGCTGCAATGCTGCGATGGTTTGGCTCGTCTCTTGGTCTGCCATTCACGTGCCCCTGCTGAGCGATTCAAATCTCTAGCTTAACCGCTCCCGCCCGGAGAACCTGCCAAGTTGAGTCACTCCATTTAATGACGGTGGAAGGCACCCCAGACGCAGATTCGCTCGATTGGTTTTCGCCCCTGTTACCAGCGAGATTTAAGCGAGACAATTCTGCGGTTGACAACATCAAAACTTCGGGAAACTGCGCCGCGATCGCACTCATGGTTTCTAGAGGTGGTTGCCCCGACAAATTGGCACTCGTGGTTGCCAAAGGCCCAGTTTGAGCCAAGATTGCTTGTGCCACTGGATGATTAGGCATTCGTAGCCCTACTGTGGTTGGGTCGTGGGGGTGAATGGCAGCAGGGACGCGATCGCTAGCGGGTAAAACCAGGGTCAAAGCGCCAGGCCAATACTGAGCCGCCACCTGTTGCCAAACGGCTTGAGCTGTTGGATCACCCTGCACAAATGGCCACAAGTCGCCAGGGGTTGCTGCCATCAAAATCAACGGCTTCTCTTGGCTGCGCTGTTTAGCCGCATAAATCAGTTCAGCGCGATCAGGACGCACCGCTAAAGCTGGCACAGTATCGGTGGGAAAACTAATGACGCGATCGCCCGCTTTTGCCTGGGCTACCAAATCACTTAAAGAAACTTGAGGCATATCGTGGAAGCAGCTACGAAGAACTCTGAACGAAGATTAGCGACGGTAAGCCAGGACAAAGCGATCGATTCCTGCCAAATCAGCATGAACTTGTATGCGATCGTAGTCGCCCTGCTTTTCTAATAATTCCACGACTTGCTCTGCTTGTCCTGCCATCAGCTCAATCAACCAAATTCCACCTGACTTCAGATAAATCGGAGCTGTAGCCACGAGATAGCGAATGCAATCTAACCCATCTTCGCCACCATCTAAAGCGAGGTGGGGCTCATGCCAAGCCACTTCTGGCTGCAAACCAGACAGCATCCCTTTAGGGATATAGGGAGGGTTAGACACCATGCCGCGCAACTGACCTTTTAAACCCGCTAGGGGCTGAAACCAATCTCCCTGAAAGAACTGGATGCGATCGCCCAAGCCCAAATCAGTTGCATTTTGTTGGGCCACAGCCAAAGCCGCAGGGCTGCAATCCACAGCACACAACTTTGCAGCGGGAAAGGCAGTTGCTAAACCAATGGCGATCGCGCCACTTCCCGTACCCAAGTCAACCCAAATTTCCGGTTCTACCCTCGCTGATCCAGGGCCAGAGGTCGCAGCAATAGCACTGGCTTGAGCCGCAGCCACAGCCAAGTCAATGATTAATTCAGTTTCCGGACGCGGGATCAAGACAGCCGGAGAAACGGTCAAGTTAAATTGCCGCCAAGGCGTTGTGCCCGCCAAATATTGCACAGGCACCCGATCTTGAATCCGCTTCTGCCAAAGTTCAGTCAACGCTGCTAAAGACAGACATAGTTGCACTTGGGGCCAATGCTTGAAAGACTCCAAACGCAGCGTCAGACGGTCTAAGCCAGCCAGCTCTTGCAATAGCCAGTCCACTTCAGCAGACGGAATGGCCACAACTTTCGCTGCGGCCATCGCTTCATCTCGCCATTGCCAAAGCTCCTGTCCTGAGACCACCCACTTTTTGTGGGAGTGTATGCTTGTCATGAAACAATCAGGATGGAAGGAACAATGGTTGACAAAACCAGGAAGTTATTTTGGTTGGGGCTTGGGTTGTGCAGGCTGGAGGGCTTTCAGAGCCTCAATGGACTCTTGCGGTGCAACAATCGCGATCTCTTCCAGTTCCTTGTTATTACTATCGGTCAAAGTCTGGATGACGCCTTCGAGGTTAACGACCTGAATATCCACACTAGCTGCCAAGTCAGGCTGCTGCTGCTTTAGACGTTGCACCATATTTTGCAATTCCTCTTTCTTGAGGAACAACGGGATAATTCTCTGATTTCCCCGTTGGACAGTCAAATACCCTTTATTTTTGCCACCTCTCGCCATAAAGACGGGTACACCATTAAAGCGCTCCACATTTTGGCCGCTCTGCTTGAGGAGTGCTACCGCCGATGCCACCTGCTGCTGACTCGGTACAAAAGCAAAGGTGAGGCCGTTGGGTTTGTTTTTGTTAGCTAGACTCAGTTCATACACTTCGGCTAAGGAGACGGGCATCACCTTAACGTTTTTGGCCAAGTCAGGATTCTTGGCTTTGAGCCGATCTAAAAACGCTTGAGCATCTTGCTGGCTCACAAACACTCCCGCCACTGGGTTGTTCTTTTGCCCATTAGTAGCATTATTTGGGGCAGAAGCGACCAATGGTGCTCCTTGAGCATCTGCGATCGTAAACATCGGCACTGAACCAAGTTTCTTTAATACCTGGTCTTTGGGCAGGGCTAGAGCTTCCATGTTTCCTGCCATAGAGGGGCCTAGTAATGCACCTCCGACTAGACTCAGAATTGCGCTCCAACGGACAAAAGACTTCATGGTTGCTCCTAGAAAAAATTGCAAAGGAGTTAATATTTACGCTTTTAAGCAGCGTTTACGAGGGAGAAATCAAAGTGTGACTGATAGTTTGATGACTTGCCAATTGCCATGAATCAGTTTGCTAGCAGTCTGCTCATTATGCAATTGCAAGTTCACCGAATTCTGGGTGTCTTTTATCACTTGTACTACCCGATTTTCAAGACGGAGATGTAGGAAAAGTATTGTTTTTACCTAGCTTCACATAGGAATTCCACACCGATTCACTCCATCCCGGAAATAGTTAAACACGAACATCAATGTGTGATTCGTGTTGCTCCAATGTCATTTACAGGTGACTTGCCCCCAGAGAAAATGGTTCCAGGGATAACCAAGAAACAGGTCAATCTGTTTAACAGAGAACTTTCTTAGCCTGAACCAGTTGACTTGTAGGATACTAACACAACCTGAGTCAGTACCTGGGCTAATTTGTCCATTGCGTCATTCAAGGCCACATCACATCTATTCAGTTCGTACTATTTAAATGCATATTTTTGTTTAGCACTACTGCTCAGTTGAAATTGTAACTGTGTCTAGCAATTGCAGTTTTTCCTGACACCAACACTGCTTTAACACGAGAGCCTAATATGAGTTTTGATCGACCAAGCTTAAAGCACACTCCTGATAAAAAGCCTGATTCCCGCCATCTGTCTACTGGGCTTCTGCATTGGCTGAATCAACGGGAGTCTACGAGAATTGCGGTTCGCCTACCCATTGCGATCGCCTTGCTTTTAGCTTTCTCTAGCTGCCAAACCACTACCAATCAACCATCAAGCGGTCTAAAACTGGGCACCTTGTTACCGATTACAGGCGACTTAGCGCAGTATGGGCAACCCATGCAGGATAGCGCTCGCTTACTGGTCAAAACAGTGAATAACTGCGGCGGCATCTTAGGCCAGCCAGTAGAACTGATTTCGGAAGATGACCAAACTGAACCCGCTGCGGGAGCTTCAGCGATGACCAAACTCGCTGAGGTCGATCGCGTAGCTGGGGTTGTGGGATCTGCATCCAGCGCAGTCTCCAGTGCCGCCGTTGATATTGCAGTTCGCAATCAAGTGGTACAGATCTCGCCTGCTAGTACCAGCCCTGTGTTTACTGAGCGGGCGCAAAAGGGCGATTTTCAGGGATTTTGGTTTCGCACCGCTCCCCCTGATACCTTCCAGGGAGAGGCACTCGCAAAACTAGCGAAAAACCAAGGTTTTCAAACCGTGGCAATTTTAGCTATTAATAATGACTACGGTAATGGCTTGGTAGCCTCCTTTACCCCAGCTTTTGAGGCTTTGGGGGGCAAAATCGTCTCAGAACCCACTCGCTACCCACCGGATGCCGCTACCTTTGAGTCAGAAGTCAACGCGGCATTTAGCAGCAATCCTGATGCAGTCCTGCTGATTGCCTATCCCGAAACAGGCAGCTTAGTTTTGAAATCCGCTTATCAACAGGGATTGCTCGGCAAAAAAACCAAAGTGATGGCAACTGATGGCCTCAAAGATCCCGCGATCGCCGAACTTGTGGGTAAAAACCAATCAGGACAATTCATTGCTAACGGGCTGATTGGCACAGCGGCAAGTGCAGGAGGCCCTGCGATCGCAGCCTTTCGCCAGCTTTACAACGCTGAGTATAAGCGTCAGCCCAGTGTTTACGACCCTAACACTTGGGATGCCACAGCTCTAATGGTATTAGCCGCTGAAGCTGCCAAGGCCACAACAGGCCCAGCTCTCAAAGACAAGATTCGGGAAGTTGCCAGTGCCCCTGGTCAAGAAGCGACTGACATTTGCCAAGCTCTAGAACTCGTCCGCCAAGGCCAAGATGTCAACTATCAGGGTGCTAGTGGCACGCTGGAGTTGGATGCTCAAGGGGATGTCGTCGGCAGCTATGATGTCTGGACCATTCAAAATAATGGTGGCCTCACCGTTACAAGCCAAATCAGTGTGGGCGGTTCCTAAAATATCGGAAAGCTCAGAGCCTCGGCAGGTTCTGAGCCTTTGCAAAATACTTTTTATTGAGTTGATTAAATCGGGATGACAGGATTTGAACCTGCGACATCCTGCTCCCAAAGCAGGCGCGCTACCAAGCTGCGCTACATCCCGTTAACGTCACTTTGCTAGTATACCCTACCTGGAGTATTCATGAGCAAAAAATTTTAACTTTGCACCCACCAAGTATCTATGCAACGTAGGTAAGAACGACTCCAGAATTGGGGAATACTGCTAGAGAAAGTGCAGGCTGAAAGCGTCAGTTAGTCTGGATACCAAAACATCCCCTTAATGCCTTCCGGATCGGCCATAAAGCCCAAGTTGCGATAAAAATCGACCACTTGAGGATCGGCGAACAGGGTAATGTTGCTGATGTCTTCACTCCGCAATTTCTTAATCACGTGTTTCATCAGCGCCTTCCCAAATCCTTTACCTTGAAAGTCTGGGTGAACCACAACGTCCCAAAGGGTGGCATTAAAGGCATGATCAGAGGTGGCCCGCGCAAAACCAATCAGGCGTCGTTGCACTCCCCGCTGTTCCCACATGGAAACAACCAGGAAGCTGTGCTGAATCGCTTTTTTGACTTTGCGTAGTGGTCGTCGTGACCAACCCACCGCATCGCACAGTTCCTCCAGCTCATAGAGATCGATGTCGCGATCAGTGCTGAAGAAAACGCGAGAACTATTGCGAGCGCGTGCCGCTGAGCCACTTAAGCTAGGATCGCGTGGTGCCTCAGTGGGTAGGCTGTTTTCATCCTCAGCAATATATCCCTCCACAGCGGTGGGCTTGGAGCTGGGGGCAGTGTCAGAACCACTAAATAAACTTTTCCAGAAACCCATGTAGGCGTGGTTAAGGTAAGTAGGAGTTAAAAGACAGTATTAGCTAGTATATCTTCCGAACTTGATTCTCATCGTTGCACTTATTCATCAGATTGATCGACTTATCAGTGAAAATC